>CAYTXK010000018.1:0-18911 GCA_964441645.1 uncultured Acidobacteriota bacterium | reverse complement strand
GAGCTCACCAACTC
Organism: uncultured Acidobacteriota bacterium; assembly: GCA_964441645.1. Lineage (GTDB taxonomy): Bacteria > Acidobacteriota > Terriglobia > Acidiferrales > 2-02-FULL-67-57 > CAYTXK01. The sequence goes on along the minus strand of CAYTXK010000018.1, from coordinate 18,897 downwards.
CTTTCGCGGCCGCCGAGTTGTTGACGGCGTTTCCCTGACCATTTCCCCCGGCGAGGTCGTGGGGCTGCTGGGGCCGAACGGCGCCGGCAAGACCACCACCTTCCACATGGTCGTGGGCCTGGCGCGGCCCGACTCCGGCCAGGTCAGCCTGAACGGCACCAACCTGACCCCGCTCCCCATGTATTTGCGCGCCCGCCACGGCCTGGGCTACTTGCCGCAAGAGCCTTCTGTGTTCCGCAAGCTCACCGTGGAGGAAAATCTTCTGGCGGTTCTGGAGACGCTTTCGCTGACTGCGGCCGACCGCAGCGAGCGCCTGGAGGAATTACTGGAAGCCATGGGGCTGGGCCACCTGCGCACGCATCCCGCCTACACGCTTTCGGGCGGTGAGCGCCGGCGGGTGGAAATCGCCCGGGCGCTGGTGCTCTCCCCGCGTTTCCTGCTGCTCGACGAGCCTTTCTCCGGCATTGATCCCATCACCGTGCTCGACATCCAAAAAATCATCGCCGATCTGCAGAAGCGCGGCATCGGAGTCCTGGTGACCGACCACAACGTGCGCGACACCCTGCGCGTCTGCGATCGCGCCTACATCATTCACAACGGCCGCATCTTCCGCAGCGGCACCCCGCAGGAATTGGGCAGCGACCCCGAAGTGCGCCGCATCTATCTGGGAGATAACTTTCAACTGCACTAGAGTCGAGCATGAGCTGGTTCGAGCCCAAACTGCAGCTTCGCGTCACCCAGAAGCAAATCCTCACCCCGGGCCTGGTGCAGATGGTGAGCCTCTTGCAGCTCAACAAGCTCGAGCTGCGGGCCATGATCGAGCAGGAGCTGATGCAGAACCCGGTGCTGGAGGAGGTGGGCGAGGACGGCCTGCCGCGCGAGCGGGAGGCGACCGAGGACGGCTTCGAGCGCGCGGAAAGCGAAAAGCCCGCCGAGGAAGCCAACGATCCCTTCCAGGATTTCGACCTCAAAGCCGTTTTTGAGGAATACATGGACGCCACCGAACGGCGGGCGGAGCGCGAGGAGGTCGAGCGGCCCGCCTTCGAGAATTTCCTCTCGCAGCCCACCACCCTGGTGGACCACCTGGACTGGCAGTTGGGCCTGACTCTGGCCTCCGACGACGTGAAGGGGGCCGTGCGCTCCATCATCGGCAACCTGAACGAAGACGGCTACCTGACCGCCTCGCTGGAGGAAATCGCCGCTAGCGGCGAGCATGAGCCTAAGCATGTCGAAGAAGCCTTGCGCCTGGTGCAGGAGTTCGACCCTGTGGGCGTGGCGGCCCGCGACCTGCGCGAGTGCCTGCTGCTGCAATTGCAGGCCCTGGCGCCGGACAACCAGCTCGCCCAGCAGATTGTTCGCGATCATTTGAAGCAATTGCAGAACAAGCAGTACCGCGAGCTGGCCCGCGCGCTGAATCGCCCCCTGCCGGCCGTGCTGGCCGCCGTGGAGATCATCAAACGGCTCGACCCCCGCCCGGGGCTGCGCTACAACCGCGTCGAAACGCGTCTGATTGAACCCGATGTTTTCTTCGTCAAAGTCGGCAACGACTACCAGGTGCGGTTGAACGAAGACGAGCTCCCGCAGCTTCGCCTCAGCCCCCTCTACCGCCGGCTCCTCGACCGCCGCGCCGCCGCGCAGGACGTGCGCGGCTACATCCGCGAGCGCTTCGCCGCCGCCATCCAGTTGCTCAAGAACATCGAGCAGCGCAAGCAGACCATCCTGCGGGTCTGCGAGATGATCATCGAGCGCCAGCGCCAATTCCTCGACGCCGGCCCCGACTGCTTGAAGCCGCTGCTCATCAAAGATGTGGCGGAGCACGTCGGCGTCCATCCTTCCACCGTCAGCCGGGCGGTGGCCAACAAGTTCGCCCACACGCCCCAGGGCGTGGTCGAGTTGCGCTCCTTCTTTTCCGAAGCCGTAGGCGGGCCGTCCGGTTACGCCACCTCGCTCCTCAGCCTCAAGCGGCGCGTGCGCAAAATGATTGAGGAAGAAGACTCCGCCAACCCGCTCACCGATGAGCGCATTGCCGAGCGGCTGGCGGCCGAGGGCATCCGCGTCACCCGGCGTACGGTCGCCAAATACCGCGAAGACATGAAAATTCCCAGCACGCACCAGCGTCGGGTAAAGTCCTAGCCTGTCCTTTCGCCGGGAGGTGAGAGCGCCCCGGGGCGCCGTGTCTATCATGCCGAGCCGACGCCGCCCGTCCCTTACCCAGGCCACGCGCAAGACCACCAAGCGCCGGGCTGGCCGCGCCGCGCCGCTGGTGATCCTCACCGGCTTGAGCGGGTCGGGCAAAGCCTCCACGCTGCGCACGCTCGAAGACCTGGGTTACTACTGCGTTGACCACTTGCCCATCTTGCTCCTTCCCGCTTTTGCCGAGCTGGTGACGAAGAGCGGAGAAGACCTGCGGGCGGCGCTGGTGGTGGACGTGCGCGAGGGAGAAGCGCTGGCCGAGTTGCCGGCCATTTGGGAGTCGCTGCGACGGCGCCAGCCGGCCACGCTGGTATTCATGGAAGCTTCCGATGAAGCTGTGGCGCGGCGCTTCAGCGAAACCCGTCGGCCGCATCCCTTGGGGGCGGAACTGTCGGTGCGCGAAGGCCTACGGCGCGAACGCGCCCTGCTGCGGCCCATCCGCGCCCTGGCCGACGTGGTGATTGATACCACGCGCTTCACGCCCCCCGAGTTGCGCCGCTTCATCACCGAACGCTTCGCGCAGGCCGATCGCCGGCGGCCCTTGCTGATTTCGCTGGTGAGCTTCGGCTACCGGTACGGCCTGCCGCCCGACGCCGACTTGGTCTTCGATGCCCGCTTCCTGCCCAACCCCAACTTCGTCCCCGCTTACAAGCCCCTCACGGGAAAAAACCGGCGTGTGGCGCGCTACGTCCTGTCCTTTCCCCCGAGCCGCGAATTCCTCCGGCGCATTCGCGGATTGTTGTCCTACTTGATTCCTCACTATGTCCGGGAAGGAAAAAGCTACCTCACCATTGCCTTCGGGTGCACGGGCGGGCGGCACCGCTCCGTAACCATCGCCGAAGCCATCGCCCGCCAGTTGCGCGGCGGCGCCTATCGCGTCAAAATCGCTCACCGCGACTTGGACAAGACAAGCTAGAATTGAGCGGAAAGTCGAACGCCCGGCGGGTGGCGGAAGGCGCTCGCCGGCGGAGAAGAGGCTGTGGCCGGTTCTCGAACACACAACCTGACGCGCCTGTTCGAGTACGTTCGCCGCGAATCAGGCTGGCTCGCGGCCGGCGTGACTCTAATGGCGGTAGTGGGCTTGCTCGAAGGCGCGGCCACGCTGCTGGTGCGGCCGGTCATGCAATTGATGCTGGAGCCGGGCGCCGCCACGCGCGAGATTATTCTGCTGGAGCTGCCTCATCTGGGGCGCACCGTCTACCTGCACGACGTCGTTCCTTTGCCGGTCGACACCGCGGCCTGGCTCGTGGTCGGCACCTTCGTGCTGGTGTTCGTCGTGAAAGCGGTGAGTGACTACTTCGGCGAATACTCGGTCTACCGCCTGGGCCAATCTGTCGTGATGGCGCTGCGCAATCAGCTCTACGCCCACACGCTGCGGCAATCGCTGAGCTTTTTTCACCGGCAAACCACCGGCAGGCTGATGTCCACGGCCATCAACGACATTGATCGTGTGCAGCACGCCGCCTCCCACGTCCTGACCGACTTTTTCCATCAGGCCTTTTCGCTCCCCGTGCTGCTTGTGCTGGTGTTTGTCATCGACTGGCGGCTGGCCTCGGTCTGCTTTCTCACCGTGCCCTTGATCATTCTCCCGGTGTCGCAGATCGGCCGCCGGGTCCGCCGCCTGAGCCGCCAGGCCCAGGAAGACCTGGCCGCCCTTAATGAGACCTTGCAGGAAACCTTCAGCGGCATTCGCGTCGTGCAGGCCTTCGGGAGCGAGCCCCGCGAAGCGGCCCGTTTTCGCGAGCGCGCCGCGCGGCTCTTCCGCACCCAACTGCGCTGGGTGCGCGCCTTTGCTTTGACTTCTCCGATGATGGAGATTCTGGGGGCGCTCACCGTGGGCGGGTTGCTCTTCTACGCCCGGCAGCGCATTGAGGCGGGCGTCTTGACCTCGGAGATGATGGTGGTGTTCGTGGTGGCGCTGCTCAAGACCTATCAGCCGGTCAAGCGCCTGGCCGGCATCTACAGCCAGTTCCAGCAAGCCCTGGGCGCTTCGGAAAAAGTGTTCGACCTCCTCGACCGCGAGGAGGAAGTGAGGGACAAACCCGGCGCCCTCGCCCTGCCTCCCTTCCGCGACCGGGTTGACTTCGAGCGCGTGGTCTTCAGTTATGGTGAGGGCCAGCCGCTGCTGCGCGGCCTTTCGCTCACGGTGCGGGCTGGGGAAGCGGTGGCCATCGTGGGCTCGAGCGGCGCCGGCAAGACTACGCTGGTCAACTTACTGCCCCGGTTTTACGACGTCAGTGGCGGAGCGGTGCGCATTGACAGCCACGACGTGCGCGACCTCCGCCTCGCGTCGCTGCGCGCCCAAATCGGCATCGTGACCCAGGAGACGGTGCTCTTCAACGACACGGTAACCAACAACATCCGCTACGGCCGGCCCGGCGCCAGCCAGGCTGAGGTGGAAGAGGCAGCCCGGGCCGCGCTGGCCCACGACTTTGTTCGCGAGCTGCCCTACGGCTATGAAACCCTCGTCGGGGAGCGCGGGGCGCGCCTGAGTGGCGGCCAGCGCCAGCGCCTGGCTATCGCTCGCGCTCTGCTGAAGAATGCCCCCATCCTGATCCTCGACGAAGCCACCTCCGAGCTGGACACCGAGTCGGAACTTCTGGTGCAGCGCGCCCTCGCCAACTTGATGCAGGGGCGCACGGTGATCGTGATTGCTCACCGCCTGGCGACCATTCGCCGCGTGGACAAAATCGTGGTGCTCGAAGACGGCATGATTCGCGAGGCTGGCCGGCACGAAGAGCTGCTGGCCCGCGGCGGCCTCTACCAACGCCTCTACGAAATGCAGTTCGTGGACTTGGACGCGCCCGCCGCCGCTGTCGAAGCCGGGGAGACGCCTTAGCCATGCTGCGCAGCATGACGGGTTATGCCCAAGTGCAGGGCGAGGAAGGCTCCTGGCTGGTGCGGGTGACTTTGAAATCCCTCAACCACCGCTTCCTCGATTTGCGCTGGCGCCTGCCAGATGAGTTGGCCGCCGCCGAGCCGCGCTTGCGGTCGGCCGTGCGCGACCGTGTGCGGCGCGGCCACCTGGACGTTCAGTTCAACGTGGAGAACTTGGAGCGGCAGGGCGTCGAGGTGAACGAGGAGTTTGTGCGGCACTACTTGGAGTTGTATCGCCGTTTGCAGCGCGAGCACCAGTTGACCGGCGAGCCAGACCTCACCGCCATGCTGCGCCTGCCGGGAGCGCTCCGCACCGGGCCTGCTACCTTGACCGAGGAGGAGGCAGAGCGGCTGGGCGCGCTGGCCGAGCGGCTCCTGGTCGAAGGGCTCGAGCGGCTGGACGCCATGCGCCGCGCCGAGGGAACGGCCCTGGAGAGCGACCTACGATCCTCCGTGGAGCGCATCGGCGCTCAGCAGCAGGAATTGCTGCGCTTGGGCGAGAAAGCTCTGCCAGAGGCCCACCGCCGCTTGAGCGAGCGGTTAAAGGAGCTTTTGGGCGAGAGCCCGCTCGACCCCACCCGGCTGGCGCAGGAAGCCGCTTACCTGGCCGAGCGCTGCGACATTCGCGAGGAGTTGACCCGTCTGGGCAGCCACACCGAACAGTTCGCGCTCTTGCTCGCCAGCGACGGCGCCGTGGGGAAGCGCTTGGATTTCTTGGTGCAAGAGATGAACCGGGAAACCACCACCCTGCTGTCCAAGGCCCCCGGGCTGGACACCGAGGGTTTGGAGATGACGCGCGTGGGGCTGGAAATCAAGGCGCAGGTGGAGCGTTTGCGCGAACAGATCCAGAACGTGGAGTAGCGGGTGGGAAGCGAGCCGCCAGCACAACTCTTCATCGTCTCGGGTCCGTCAGGCTCCGGGAAAACCACTGTCGTGGAGCATCTCTTGCGGGAGGTCCCTGGCCTGCTGTTTTCGGTTTCCTGCACCACCCGGGCGCCGCGCGCCGGCGAGCAGGACGGGCGCGACTATCATTACGTCAGCCGCCCCGAATTTGGGCGCATGATTTCCGCGGGAGATTTTCTCGAATACGCCAACGTCTTCGGCGAGCTCTACGGCACCCCGCGGCGAAACCTGGACGCGGCCGCACAGCAGGGGAAAGACCTCGTGCTCGACATCGACGTCCAGGGCGCCCGCCAGGTGAAGAACCAGTTGCCGCAGGCCGTGGCCATTCTCCTCGTCCCGCCTTCCGCAACCGTCCTTGAGCAGCGCCTGCGCCAGCGCGCCCAGGATTCCCCCGACATCATCCGCCGCCGCCTCGACCGCGCCCGCGAGGAAATCGAGAGCTACAGCACTTACGATTATCTGGTCGTGAATCACGACCTGGCGGAAACCTGCAGCCAGGTGAAGGCCATTGTGCTCGCCGAGCGCCATCGCCGAACCGGCGCCCGGGCCACCCCCGAAGGCGATGAGGAAGAAGCCCGCGCCGCGGCCGCCCGCCGGGAGACCAGCAAAGGGCGAATTTCTGCTATACTGGAGACGTTCGCAGCCAAAAAACCATGATTGCACTCGATCAGATTGACAGCAAGTTTGCCTTTGTGGTGGCGGTCGCCAAGCGCGCCCGGCAGTTGCAGGCGGGCGCCAAGCCGCTGGTCCCGACCACCGCCCACAAGTTCACCCGCATGGCGATGGAAGAAGTGGCGCAGGGCGCCGTGCCCTTCTCCCTGCCCTCGCTCGAGGATGAAGGCGAGGACGGCAAGACCAAGAAGGGCAAGGGCAAGAGCAAGCGCGCAAGCAAGTAATCCCCGCGAGTACCGCCGATGAAGGTCGTCCTGGGCGTGAGCGGTTGCATCGCCGCCTACAAAGCGGCCGAACTGGTGCGGCTGCTCCAGCAGGATGGACTCAGCGTGCAGGTGGTGATGACCGCGCACGCGCAAGAGTTTGTCCGCCCCCTGACCTTCGCCGCCCTCACTGGTGAGAAGGTCATCACTGAAATGTTTGAGCGCGCCGGCGCCCCCGCCAACCTCGAGACCGCCATCGAGCACATCGCCGTCGCCGACAGCGCCGACCTGCTCTTGATCGCCCCCGCCACCGCCAACCTCCTCGCCAAGCTGGCCTTCGGAATCGCCGACGATTTTCTGACCACCACCTATCTCGCCACCAAAGCGCCCGTCGTGGTGGCGCCGGCGATGAACGTCAATATGTGGCAGCACGCCACCGTCCAGGCCAACGTAGCGCGGCTGCGCGAGCGCGGCGTCACCATCGTCGAGCCCGACGAAGGCTACCTGGCCTGCGGCTGGACCGGCCCCGGTCGCCTGGCCAGCAACGACGCCATCGTCAACAGAGTCCGCGACCTCCTGGGCCTCAAGCGCGACCTCGTCGAAGAAACCGTCCTGGTCACCGCCGGCCCCACCGTCGCCGACCTCGACCCGGTGCGTTTCCTCAGCAACCGTTCCTCGGGGCGCATGGGCTACGCCGTCGCCGAGGCTGCCCGCCGCCGCGGCGCGCGCGTCATCCTGGTCAGCGGCCCCACGGCGCTCGAGCCGCCTTCCGGTGCCCAGCTCGAGCCGGTCCGCACCACCGAAGAGATGCGCGAGGCGCTGAAAAAACATCTTCCCGAAGCCAGCGTGGTCGTTAAGGCCGCCGCCGTCGCCGACTTCCGTCCCCTTCGCGCCGCGAAACAGAAGATCAAGCGCGCCGCCCGCCTCACACTCGAACTAGAACCCACGGCTGACTTGCTCGCCGATGTAACCGCCGCTCCCGGCAGCCGCCTCGTAGTCGGCTTCGCCGCCGAATCGGAAAACGTGCTCGAAAACGCCCGCGCCAAACTGAAGGCCAAGAAACTCGACATCGTGGTCGCCAACGACGTCACCCAAAACGGCGCCGGCTTCGACACTGAAACCAATATCGTCACCATCCTGACGCGCGACGGCCAGGAGATTGCCTTGCCCAAGCTCCCCAAGCTCGCCGTGGCTCACCGCATCCTCGACGAGGTTGTGCGCCTCAAGGCCGCCCGCGGATGAAGGATGAACCCCAGCCCGCTGCCGCGGGCCAGCCCGCCGCGGCCGGCCAGCCGGCGCGACTCCGGGCCTGGCTCAATTTCTACGAAGAGCTGGGTCTGACACCTTTCATGCGCCGCCCGCCCCGAGTGACTGCGCCCGCGAGCCCGGCTGCGCAGCCCGCGCCCGCCCCACGCCCAGTTCAGGCAGCGACTCTTTCGCCGGCGGTCAGCGCCTCTCGCGCCAGCCCCGCCGCTGGCGGGGCCAGCACGCTCTCGCTCTTCGGCGAAGCTCCCGGGCGTATTGAGGGCGAGACACTCGAGGACATCCAGCGCGACCTCGGTGACTGCCGCCGCTGCAAGCTCTGGCCCGACCGAAAGCACATCGTCTTCGGCACCGGCAATCCGCGTGCCCAACTGGTTTTCGTCGGCGAAGGCCCGGGCGCGGAAGAAGACGCGCAGGGCCTGCCCTTCGTGGGCCGCGCCGGCCAGTTGCTGAATCACTGGATTGAATCGCTCGGGCTGCGCCGCGCCGACGTCTACATCTGCAACGTCATCAAGTGCCGCCCGCCGGGTAACCGCACCCCGGAGCGCGACGAAATCGAAACCTGTTCGCCCTTCTTGCTGCGCCAGCTCGATGCCATCCGCCCCAAACTCATTTGCTGCCTGGGCAACGTGGCCCTCCAGAACCTTCTCGGCAAGCCCGTCTCCATCACCCGCATGCGCGGGCAGTTGCTCGACTTCCGCGGCCTCCAGATGATGCCGACCTTCCACCCCGCCTACATCCTCCGCAATCCCGACGCCATGCGCGACGTCCGCGGCGACCTCGACAAAATTCGCCAGCTTCTCGCCTGATTGCTCTCCATGGCGGCCGCGGCCTACTGCGACGTGGCGGTTCCGCTCCCGCTCCCCGAAACCTTTACCTATCGTATTCCTGCTGATCTAGAAGGGCAGGTCTGCGTGGGCGGGCGCGTGATCGTCCCCTTCCGCCAGCGGAAGCTCGTCGGCGTCGTCACCGCCCTCGCGCCGCAGCCGCGCCACACCGAGGGCCTGAAAGAAGTTCTCGAAGTCGTCGACCGCGAGCCCCTGTTGACCCCAGGGCTCGAAGAGCTGGCCCGCTGGATCACCGAGTATTACCTGGCGCCCCCGGGCGAGGTTCTGCGCGTCATGCTGCCGCTCCACGGCGAGTTTGTCGAGCGCCAGCAAGCGCGGCTGGGCCCGCGCGGGGCGGAGCGCCTGGCGGAATTGGAAAAGAGCCAGAGCCGCAGCGAGACCGACGAGATTGACTTCGAGCTTCTCAGCCGCTTGCGCCCCGGGAAGCCGCGCCAGATCGCCCGCCTCGCCCGCCGCGTGCCCGACGGCAAGCGCCATCTGGCGCGCCTGCGGCGCCAGGGCTTCCTCGAGGTTGTGCGCCGCCTCGAGCGCACCCGGGCCCGCGCCGAGGCTGCGGCGCCGATTCTCTTTGAAGCCGACTGGGCTGCGGGCGGCGTCCCGGTGCTCAACCCCCAGCAGGAGCGCGCCCTGGAAGAAATCGAGCGCCTTCTCGCAGCCGGCAAGTTTGCCCCCGTGCTCCTGCACGGCGTCACCGGCAGCGGCAAGACCGAGGTTTACCTGCGCGCCATCCAGCGCTGCCTCGAAGGCGGGCGCACTGCGCTGCTCTTAGTGCCGGAAATCGCTCTCACCCCGGCCGTGGCCGAGCTCTTTCGGGCGCGCTTTGGCGACCAGGTGGCCGTGCTGCATAGCGGCCTCACCCCGCGCGAGCGCTCCGCCGAGTGGTGGCGGCTGCGCCGCGGCGAGGCGCGCATCGCCGTCGGCACGCGCTCGGCCGTTTTTGCCCCACTCGAAAACTTGGGCGTCGTCATTGTGGACGAAGAGCAGGACTCCTCCTACAAGCAGGGGGAGACGCCCCGCTACCACGGGCGCGACACCGCCGTAGTGCGCGCCAAGCTCGCGGGCGCCGTCGTCGTGCTCGGCTCGGCCACGCCCTCGCTCGAAACCGCCTACCACGCCAGCACGGGCAAGTACACGCGGCTGGAGCTCGAAAGCCGTGTGGGCGAGCGGCCTCTGGCCGAGGTGCGCGTGGTGGATATGCGCGCTGAATTTCAGGAGACGAAGAAGCCCGCCCTGTTCTCGCGGGCCCTGGCCGAGGGCATCACGCGGGCCCTGGCCGACCGCGGGCAGGTGTTGGTTCTGCTCAATCGCCGCGGCTACGCCCACTTCCTGCTCTGCCGCAAGTGCGGCGCCACCGTCGAGTGCGCCCATTGCAGCATTTCGCTCACCTTTCACCGCGCCCGGCCGTTCGCGGGACCGGACGCCGCCGGTCGGCTCGTCTGCCATTACTGCGGTTTCGCCCGGCGTCCGCCCCGGCGCTGCGAGAAGTGCGCGAGCGAGCATTTGTATTTCGTCGGCGAGGGCGCCGAGAAAATTGAAGAAGAAGTCCGCCGCTTGTTTACCACAGCGCGGGTGGCCCGGCTCGACCGCGACACCGCCGCCGGCCGCCGCCGCGCCGAGCAAATCCTCCGCCGCTTTGTGCGCGGCGAGCTCGACATCCTGGTCGGCACGCAGATGATTGCCAAAGGGCACGACTTCCAGGGCGTCACGTTAGTTGGCGTTGTAACGGCCGATTTGTTGCTCGGCCTTCCCGATTTCCGCGCCGCCGAGCGCACTTTTCAGTTGTTGACCCAGGTGGCGGGGCGTGCCGGCCGCGGGGCGCGGCCCGGCCGGGTCATCGTGCAGACCTATTATCCCGACCACTACGCCATCCGCTTCGGCGCCGAGCAGAATTTCGAAGGTTTCTTTGAACAGGAGCAGCGCTTCCGGCGGCTGCTGCACTATCCGCCCTTTACCGCCCTGGCCAACGTGCTGGTGCGCGACCGGCGGCTCGAGGCCGCCATCCGCGCCGCCCGGCAGATGCAGGAGTTCTTCGCGCGCCACCGCGACCCCCGCCTGCGCGTGCTCGGGCCCGCCCCGGCGCCCATTGCCCGGCTCAAACGCGATTATCGCTTCCAGTTTTTGTTGAAGTCGCCCGACCGGCGCGTGTTGCAGGAGTTGCTGCGCGCCGCCGTGGCCTACGCCCGCGAAAAGCAAATCCCCCCCGGCGCCCTGGTGGTGGACGTCGACCCCCTCACCCTGCTCTAGCCACGGCCTGCTCACCAGGCTTAGAATCACAATCCATTTGAACCTGGGGACGTGCTCCTACGACCCGTTCGGCGAGATTCAGTCTGGGACAACGTGCTCAGTGGCTGGGAACTACAGCTTTGCGGGACGGAATTCGATTCAGAGAGTAGCATGTACCATACGTGGTTCCGCCAATATGATCCGAGCCATGGCACTGGCCTTAGAGCGGAGTGATAGCGATGATTAATCCAAGTATCTTGGATCGCCTGGCCGCGCATCTCGAGGAGAGCTCAGTCCTGTCTTGCAGCTCCATCAAGCGTCTCAAGAATCCGTATTCAGGGCATCCGAAGTTGGAAATACAACCCAGCAACCCGGATGCCGCCTCAATAGGGGTGATGGTGACAGAGGAAATAGTTGTGCTCTTTTTCGGCAGGGGTGCAGTATTGGAGGTTCCGGAGCGCGGCGGGCGTTATACGAAATTCGATCTCTGGGGTGAGATATGGGCGCTTATTAGCGCAGTCATGAGGGGTGCGTTCGAAGAAACGGTGTTCTTTCACAACGACGAGGTCGTCGGCGCGCGCGCCCGCATCTTCGTAACACCGGATGATATCGCGCATGAAACGTGGAAGAAGCTTAGCTTGAAGTCATTGTTTGGCGGGCGTGTCGAAAAGCACTTTTCGTACGCTCCATACAAAGCTGCGGACGACAGCACACAATCTCTCGGAGTAAAGTCCTTGTGAAGCAGGCGTGCGCGACGGTTTCCACCGCCTCGTACTTCCACAGCGACCATTTAGGCTCGACGCGCGTCTGCACCGATTCCAGCGGCAACTCGACGGGGAACTGTTGAATGCCGGCTCCACCCGCTACGGTGTGTGGAAGGGAACCGGGGTAAAGCAGAGCAGGAAGACGAGCAGACCCGCGGCCGCCACCCAGCGGCGCGGCGGGTCGAGCGGCAAGCCCGGGTCGAGCACCGCCGGGTGACGCATTCCGATGAGCAGTAACACCCCGCCCCAGAACAGCCACCCCGGCCAAACCGTCTCCGGATAGCGCGTCCCGATGAGCCCGGCGAACAGCAGCGCCAGCAGGAAGCCGCGCGAGAGGCGGCGGTGTTGGCGGGCGGCGAGCGCGTAGACGATGTGGCCCCCATCGAGCTGGCCCACCGGCAGCAAATTGAGCGCGGTGGCAAACAGCCCCACCCAGGCCGCCAGCGCCACTGGATGCAGCAGCAGGTTGTCGATGGGCACGTCGGGCCAGAAGAGTTTCGAGAACAACCACACGAGCGGCGGGTGGCCGAAAATAATGGCGCTCTCATCGAACACCCCGGGATGCACCTTCGACCACGCCAGGCCCACCGCCAGGGCCGGCACCGCCAGCACAAAGCCCACCAGCGGCCCGGCGATGCCCACGTCGAACAGGGCGCGGCGGTTGACGATGGGCGACTCGATGCGGATGAAGGCCCCCATCGTCCCGATGAGGGTCGGGGCGGGGAGGAAGTAAGGATAGCTGGCCACAATCCCGTAGTAGCGGCAGGCGAAGTAATGGCCCAGCTCGTGCGCCAGCAGGATGCCCAGCAGCGTCAGGGCAAACGGCCACCCCTGTAGCAGCACCCGCGGATCGCTCACCACCGCGCGCAGAGTTTCGAGCGAGTAAATCTCTTCGGTGTAAGGCGGCTGGCTGCGCGCGTAGGCCTGCGTGAGATGCAAGCCCACGAAAAGCGTGCTGATGACCGTGAGCAAAAAGAGAAGCAAGGGCAGGCCCAGCCGCCGGCGCGGCGGTGGCCCGAACGGTACCAGGGGAATGCGGAAAGGCTCCGGCTCCAGCGGAACCTGGCCCCGAATGTAAAAACCGTCGCCCATGGCCCTAAGGGCCATTCTAGCGGAAAAGTCAGCCTATCGTCCGCCGGCAACTACCTGAAATCAGGCCACTGGTGGGCAAGAGTGTGCAAATTCGGGCGAGAAGTCGCCTACGAAAGGTTCTGGAGCTCTTTCCCCGGCTTGAAACGAATCGCCTTGCCGGGCGGGATGGAGACTTCCTTGCCGGTGCGCGGATTGCGGCCGATGCCCGTTTTGCGCGGGCGCACGTTAAAGACGCCAAAACCGCGCAATTCGATGCGCTCGCCACGCTCCAGGGCTCGTTTCATGGCTTCGAAAACGGTCTGCACCGCGTCCTCCGCCTTCGAACGGCTCACCCCGGTGCGTTCGACAATGCGATTGACGATGTCCAGCTTGATCAAACCAGCCTCCGCGGGAACCCGCAAGTGGGGAGAAACGCTGCCCGCCTTTCGGCAAAGCAGGCGTATGCTATGGAGGCGGTTGAGCATTGTCAAGGGCTTTCCCCCCGGGGTAGACTCGCGCCCGCCGCGTCGCGTCCGGCTGCACGAAAGTCGGCGCTAACGGAAATTTCCCCTACGAGGTCGTCATGTCCATCAAATCCGACCGCTGGATCCGTCAGCAGGCTCTGGAGCACCGAATGATTGAGCCGTTTGTGGAGCAGCAAGTGCGCCAGGGGGTGATCAGCTACGGGCTGTCGAGCTACGGCTACGACATGCGGGTGGCCGAGGAGTACAAAATCTTCACCAACGTGAACACCACCATTGTCGACCCGAAGAATTTCGATCCGCGGTCGTTTGTCGAGGTGCGGGGCGACCTGTGCGTGATTCCGCCCAACTCATTTGCTCTGGCGCGCTCGGTGGAGTACTTCCGCATCCCCCGCAGCGTGCTGACCATCTGCGTGGGGAAGTCCACCTACGCCCGCTGCGGGATCATCGTCAACGTCACGCCCTTCGAGCCGGAGTGGGAAGGCTTCGTCACCCTGGAGATTTCGAACACCTCGCCATTGCCGGCGCGTGTTTATTCCAATGAAGGGATCTGCCAGGTCATCTTCCTGGGCGCTGATGAAATCTGCGAGGTTTCCTACAAGGACAAGAAGGGCAAGTACCAGGCCCAGCAGGGCATCGTCCTCCCGCGCATCTAAGAAGTAGAGACTGACCAAGACACGACCGCAGTTGCGCGCCTTGTCACCGCAGAAGTGATGGGCTACTCTGACAAGAGGAGAGAAAATGGGATTGTTCGGTGGCACTGACAAGAAGCTGACGCAGGAGCAGGTGCTGGAGGCCCTGCGCACCGTGCAGGAACCCGAGCTGCACAAGGACATCGTCTCTCTCAACATGGTCAAAGACCTGGTCGTTGATTCCGGCCGCGTCTGGATGACTGTCAACCTTACGACTCCCGCTCGCCCGCTCAAGGACACCATTGAGCGCGACATTCGCACGGCGCTCGGCAAGCTAGAAGGTTTCCAGGAAGTGACGGTGAAGTGGGACGCGACCGTGCCGGCGGGCCCAGCGGGGGCGGGCCGCGGCCAGATCCCGGGGATCAAGAACATCGTGGCGGTGGCGAGCGGCAAAGGCGGCGTGGGCAAGACCACGGTGGCGGTGAACGTCGCCGTGGCCCTGGCGCAGATGGGGGCGCGGGTTGGTCTGCTCGACGCTGACGTCTATGGTCCGAATGTGCCCGTTATGCTGGGCGTAAATGAGCAGCCCTACGCGCGGGGCGACCGTATTCTTCCGCTCGAAGCCTACGGGTTGAAAGTGATGTCCATGGGTTTCCTCAGTCCGGGGGACAAGCCGCTTATCTGGCGCGGACCCATGCTGCACCAGGTTTTGCAGCAGTTTCTCCACCGGGTGGAATGGGGCGAGCTCGACTACTTGATCATTGACTTGCCGCCCGGCACGGGCGATGTGCAGCTTTCGTTGATTCAGACGGTGCCGGTGACCGGGGCGCTGATCGTTACCACGCCTTCCATCGTGGCTCTGGCCGACGTCCGCAAGGCCATCGAGATGTTCCGGCAGGTGAAGGTGGAGATTTTGGGTGTGGTCGAGAACATGAGTTACTTCCTCTGCCCGCACTGCGGCCAGCGCACCGACATTTTCAGCTATGGCGAAGGGAAGAGCACGGCAGAAAAATTCCGCGTGCCTTTCTTGGGCGAGATACCCCTGCATTCGAGCGTGCGCCTGCACGGGGACACGGGGAAGCCGGTGGTTTCGCTGGGAGAAGACACTCCCGAGGCCAAGCCTTTCTTTGCGGTGGCGCGGCAGGCCGCTGCCGGGTTGAGCGTGGCGGCGCTGCGCGAGTCAGCCCAGCCGCTGGTGCAAATCCTTTAGGTGTCTTCGGAACTTCGGCGGATTTCTAGTAGACGAGCTGGCCGTCCAGCTGCATGCTTTTCAGCTTGAATTCCACCAGTACAGGTTTCTCGCCTCGATTCTGGATGCTGGGATGGACGAACTCCACCTGCAGGATCTCGTCCTCCAGCCCCACTACGGGCCGCCCGTCCACGGTGCGGGGAAAGACGAATTGGAAAACGTGCATACCTCCCTGGCCAGCCGCGTATTGCAGGAGGGGCGCTTTGAGGCCGTTGGTCCCCACCAAGAAGGTTGATTTCTTCAGAGTATCGGTCGTCTGTTTCGCCCAGTACTGGCCCATCTCTGCGAGGTCGCTCTCGGCCGTGGACCAGTATTCGACGTAGATGACAACCGTATCGGGAAACTTGGCCGACAGATAGTTCTCCGTCTTTCGGTCGTAGTTCTGTTTCTGCTCCGGAGTCATCTGGTCGTACTTGAGAAGTAGCTGGTTGCGGCGGACCCAGGCCTGCCGCAGCGGCGCCGCGGAGCGGATTTGCACGTTGTAGCCCCGCTCGGTCTGCCGTCCCTGCGGGCCGAGGTCGGCCAACGCTTTGTTGCGGTCTTCGTTTGCCTCTGCCGCGCTCTGCACGCGCACGCGCCCACTTTCCTGTGAATCCAAGTTGCTGGAGGGGTCTCGGGAGACTTCGCTATCGGCCACTTTGCGTTGCGCCCAGGGAGAGTTCTCCAGCAGGGTGCGGCATTCCTTCTCCGACCACTCGGTGTATTTCTTCTTTTCCCAGAACTCCGCTGCGCCCGCGGCCGAGCCGGCCAGCAGTATCACCGCCAAAACGCCTGTGGCTGTTTTCTTCATCGGATTAGAGGTTTTTCCTACTCTAGTAGACCAGTTGGCCATCCACAATCATCTTGTTCAGCTTGAACTCCACCAGAACGCGCTTCTCGCCCCGCTTGCGGAGATTGGGGTGGACGAACTCCACTTGCAGGCTCTTGTCCTCCGGCCCCACGATGGGCTGGCCGTTCACCGTGCGGGGGAACACAAACTGGAAGACGCGACGCTCGCTCTGCTCCACCCCGTATTGCTGCAAGGGAGCCTTCACCCCCTTGGCCCCGATCAGGTAGGTGAAGTTCTTGAGTGTGTCCGCGGTCTGATTCCGCCAATAGCGGTTCATCTCGCGCGCGTCGCCGTCCGCGTTGGAGCCATATTCCATGTAGACGATCACGGTGTCCGGAAACTCGCTGGCCAGGTATTTCCCCGACCACTGCTCAAACTGCTGCTTCTGCTCGGGAGTCATCTGGTCATATTTCTGCACCAACTGGTTGAGGCGAACAAAGGCCTGGCGGATGGGGGCCGCGGAGCGGACTTGGACCACGTAGAACATTTCGACGCGCTGCTGCCGCTCGGTGGCGCCGGCGGTCGACTCGCTCGCCGTCGGGTCCAAATTCGTCGGCGACGAGTCCTCCGCCGGGTCCTCCGGCACATTCATGCTAACGGGGTTGTCCGAGGTCTTGAAAAGGTTTATTTCGCTGTCGGCTACTTTGCGTTCGGCCCAGGGCGAGGCCGTCAACAGCTTCCGGCACTCCTTCTCCGACCACTCCGTGTATTTCTTCTTCTCCCAGAATTCCGCCGCGCCCGCCGCCAGACTTGCCAGCAGAATTAACACAATGAAGTAAGGGAATCTGCTTCTCATCGGGGTCACCAGCTCCCAGGGCCGTCTTGGTTTCCTGCCGCCCTAGATTCTAGCAGACCCCGACGGGATTCGCCAGGCGCTCACGGAGGTCTGGCAGCGGCGGGCGGCTGGGCTCAGAAAACCAGCTCGCCGTCCACCACCATTTTCTTCACTTTGAAGTCAACGATGATCTGTCCACCGGATGGTAGTGGGTCAATGAGTTGCAGTTGCAGGCTCTTGTCTTCCGGTCCCACTATCGGGCGGCCCTCCACTGTCCGCGGGAAGACGAGCTGGAACACCGGCGAGTCTCCTCGCGGCGGTATGTACTCCTCCAGCGGCGCCCGAAGGCCCTTAGCGCCGACGAGATAAGTTATTCCCTTTAGCTTCGCTGTGGTTTGGATCTTCCAGCCGCGTGTTACGTCTCGGAGGAGTGTCTGCTCGTTCGAAGAGTACTCCACGTAGACCACGACTTTGTCAGGAGACCTAGCACTGAGGAATTGTTGCGCCTCTTGATCAAATGCCTTTTTTTGCTCCTCGGTCATTTGGTCGTAGCCACGCGCCAATTGACCTTGGCGCACCAGCGCCTGTCGGATCGGGAGGGCCGAGCGGAGCTGGAAGGTGAATCTGACTTCTGGATGTGCCTCGCGCGCAGTCCCTTGCGTGGCGTCACTGATACGATTTAGCACGACCGAATTAATCCATTGCCTGGCCCAGGGTGAGTCGCTGAGCATTTTGTTGCACTCTTTTTCTGACCACTCGGTGTACTTCTTTTTCACCCAAAAATCTTCGGCGGCGGCCGTCAGACTGGCGAGGCACACTACGGCCGTCAGGCAGGTTACGGTTTTTCGCATTCTTCACTCTCCGGGAGCTTCCCGTTCGCCGTACAGCAGAGAGTGAGTGAGGGGGAAAGCTCTTGGCAGCGATTGTAGCAGAGGATTTTGGCGTTTCCAACGCAAAAAAAGGGGCCGTCCCAACGGACGGCCCCCTGGCTGGTGGTACGCCGCCAGCGCTTACTGCTGCTGTGGCTGTGGTTTCTCGCTTTCGGCGGCCACGCGGAACTGCAGTTGCGTGCCGGATTCAAGCCGCAAGTGCCCTTGCTTCGTGCTCAGCACCGAGTTGAGCCCGGTCTGATTCGAGGCATTGGCTTGCGAGTTGACGTGGATGGCCCGCGCCGGTGTCGCCACCACGGCTCCCGCGGTGGCACCGGCCGTCGCGCCCACGGTGGAGCCTGCAGAGGCAGCGACGCCGCCGACCGTGGAGCCGGCCGCGTTAGCGGTGGAGCCCACAGTTGAGGTCACGCCCCCGACCAGGCCGCCGCCTGCCGGTGAGCCGCCACTCGGGGCCGGCTGCGCTACAGGCGGCGCCGCCATGGGCGGCTCCTCCTGCATGGGTTGCCCGCGCCGCGCGCGCTCATCGGCGGGCGTGGAGAGCACGCCGGTGACTACGGTGTTCAACTGATGGCTGGCCTCGCCCTGCACCAATTGGTCGAAGCGCACGCCCAACTGCGAGCCCGACTTACCCTCGGCGTCCGCCTTGACGTCGGTGATGTGGCCGCGAAGGCGGTCGCCTTTGTGAACGACCACCTCGCCGTTCTGCTTGATGTCCTTGGTGACCCGCGCCGTCACTTCGTCGCCGGGCTTGCAGGTGCGGGTGTCCACCGTGGACTCAAGCTGGGCCTGGAGTTTCGTGCCGGCTTTGAGTAGGGCTTGCTGCTGCGCTGGCTCCTTGGCCGCCGGCTTGTCTTTGTCGGGAGCAGGTTTCTCCGGAGCCGGCCGGGCCTCGCCCGGCGTAGGCTTCGGTTTTTCCTGCTCCTGTGCGAGCACGGCTGAGCTCGCACTCACCGCCAGGGCCAGCAACAGCGTTAGAAGAATAGAACGTCGCATAACCAACCTCCCTAGTCCCTGACCTGTCCC
>CAYTXK010000017.1:16182-18928 GCA_964441645.1 uncultured Acidobacteriota bacterium | reverse complement strand
CCTCATGCCCATGTCCCGGCAGAACTACGAAGATTTCCGCGACCAGAACGATGTCCTGTCCGGGCTGGCCGCCGTCAACTTCGTCGGGCTGACTCTCACCGGCCGCGGCGACCCGCAGCAGCTCAACGGTCAAATGGTCAGCGGGAATTACTTCGATGTCTTGGGCGTGAAGGCTGCCTACGGCCGCACCTTTCTACCCGAGGAGGGCGCGGCCTCGAGCGGCATTCCCGTAGTCATCCTCAGTCACGGCCTCTGGAAGCGCCAATTCGGCGCTGACCCCAATCTCGTCGGCCAGGCCCTGACCCTGAACGGCCTGCCTTACACCGTGGTCGGAATCATGCCCGAGGGTTTCAAAGGAACTTTCGCCATCGGTAATCCCGACTTGCTCTGGGTGCCGATGGCCATGCACGAGCACCTACTCACCGGAGTCATGCAGGAGTTCTACGAATCCCGTCGCGCCCTGTGGTTGTTCGTAGTCGGCCGCCTGAAGCCCGGCGTCCCTCTGGAGCAGGCCGAGGCGACCCTGAAAACCATCGCCAAGCGCCTCGAGCAGGCCTACCCCGAGGACAACGAAAAACGCACCGTGGCCCTCCGGCCGTTGACCGGCTTGAACCCCAACCAGCAGGGCCAGGTCCGGCTCGCCGGCCTGCTGCTGATGACCGTGGTGGCTTTTGTTCTCCTCATCGCGTGCGTCAACATCGCCAATCTGCTTCTGGCGCGCGCCACCGGCCGCGAGAAAGAAATCGCCATCCGCACCGCCCTCGGCGCCGGCCGTACACGCCTCATCCGTCAGTTGCTGACCGAAAGCGTGTTGTTGTCCCTGATGGGCGGGATCGTAGGCCTGCTGTTTGCGATCTGGGGCCGCGACCTGCTCTGGGCCTTCCGGCCCCCGTTTCTGAACGCCAACTCCATCGACTTGGCTCTGGATCAGAGGGTCCTCTGGTTTACGCTCGGCATCTCGCTCTTGACCGGCCTGGCCTTCGGCTCGGCCCCGGCTCTGCAAGCGACCAAGCCCAACCTCACCGACACTCTCAAAGAGGGCGGTCGCGGCACCGGCGTCGGCAGCGGTCGCCGCCGCTTGCGCAGTGCCCTCGTGGTTCCGGAAGTCGCTCTGGCTCTCGTGGCGCTCATTGCCGCGGGGCTGTTCGTCAAAAGCATGCGCAACGCCCAGCAAGTGGACCCCGGCTTCGAAACCCGCCGGCTGGTGATGATGTTCCTCGATCTGAGTGCGCGCGGCCTCGATCAGGCGCAATCCGAGCTCTTCTACGACCAGACGATCGACCGGCTCCGCTCGCTCCCCGGCGTCCAATCCGCCACCGTGGCCTCCAATGGCCTGTTGGGCGGAGGCTTCATGCGCAGCGTCACCCCGGAAGGCCAGGAGCCGCCGCCCGGCACCCGCGGCATCCTCACTACCACCAACATCGTCACGCCTAGGTATCTCGATACTCTGGGCTTGCGCCTCCTGCGCGGACGCAACTTCACCGACGACGACCGCGAAAACACCCTCCCCGTGGCCCTCATCAACCAGGCCATGGCCAAACGCTTCTGGGCAAACGAAGACGCCCTCGGCAAACGCTTTCGCTTCTTCAGCATTCCGCAACTGTTCGAAGTTGTGGGGATCGTCTCTGACAGCAACCAGTTCGACATCGGTGAGACCCCACAGCCCGTAGCCTACCTGCCCCTGAAACAGCATTACGTCCCTGCCATACCCGGCGTCGTCCTTTTCGTGCGCACGGTCGGCGACCCCACCGCGGTACTGGGCACCGTCCGGCAGGAAGTGCAGGCGCTCGACCGCAACCTCCCGCTGCAGAACGTCAATACGGTTGCCGACGTTCTCAATCAGGCCCTGTGGGCCCCGCGCATGGGCGCCGCCCTCCTCAGCCTGTTCGCCGTGCTGGCTCTGGCTCTGGCCGCCGTGGGCATCTACGGCGTGATGGCCTACTCGGTGAGCCAGCGCACCCACGAGATCGGCGTGCGCATGGCGCTGGGCGCCCAGCCCAACGACATCTTGCGGCTGGTGGTGCGCCAAGGCATGACCCTGACGCTCGTGGGCCTCGGCCTAGGCTTGGCGGCCGCTTTTGGGTTGACGCGCTTCGTGCGCAGCCTCTTGTTCGACGTCGCCCCCACCGACCCGCTGACTTTTGCCGCCGTTCCTTTCTTGCTGGCGCTGGTGGCCCTGTTCGCCTGCTACGTCCCGGCGCGTCGCGCCACGCGGGTGCATCCCATGATCGCTCTGCGCTACGAATAAAAGAGACTCCTCCACACTTTTCGCTTGCGAAGTCAGGGGAGGGCTTGTCATTCCGAGTCCCCGAAAGCCAGCCCGGCAGGCATTCGGGGCGAGGAACCTGCTTTTGTCTTTTTTTTGCCGGGGGTGAATTCCCCCCCTCTTCTAACCCACTGAAATCGAACCACTAAAAATTTTCTTCCACAAAAACCGCAAAAACCGCAGGAACCGTAGACATCCGCCTGCGGTTTGTGCAAGCTGGACGCAAGGAGGTGACGCGTGTGCCTGGGCCGTTTTTCTACGCCTCTCGAATTTCAAATCTCCAATTTCAAATTTCGACCTCCTAGTAACCTCTCCCTAACTCACTGCGCTGTAAGGAGTTAGCCTCCAGACATGGTTTCACATATGTCAACGGCATAAACCGTTTCGAATTAATGAGATAGGCCAAAAAATTCCGCAAAAACCCCTAGGGGGGAGGGGGGGTGACCCCCAAAACTCGTACTGCCGGCTCTTGTCCTCTAC
>CAYTXK010000017.1:13686-16172 GCA_964441645.1 uncultured Acidobacteriota bacterium | reverse complement strand
CCCGGCGTGCGGAGATAATGGTCGCGCCAACGTGTGGGGAAAAACATGAAAGGCGTCATTCTGGCTGGCGGCACCGGCTCACGGCTCCACCCGCTGACGCGGGTCACGAACAAGCACCTGCTGCCGGTTTACAACCAGCCCATGGTCTTTTATCCCTTACAAACATTAGTAAACGCGGGGTTGCGCGACATCCTGATCGTGACCGGCGGGCCCAGCGCCGGCGACTTCCTGCGCCTGCTGGCCGACGGCAAGGATTTCGGCCTGCGCCGCCTGCACTACACCTATCAGGAGGGCGAGGGCGGTATCGCCGACGCCCTGCGGCTGGCTGAGCCTTTCGCCGAAGGTGACAAACTCTGCGTGATGCTGGGTGACAACATTATCGAGAACCACATCGGCGAGGCGGTGGAGAGCTTCGAGCGGCAGGAGCGCGGCGCCCACATCCTGCTCAAGGAAGTCCCCGACCCGGAGCGCTTCGGCTGCCCGGAGATTCGCGAGGGGCGCATCGTGCGCATCGAAGAGAAGCCCCGTGAGCCCAAGTCGCGCTTCGCGGTCACGGGGATTTATTTCTACGACAGCACCGTGTTCGAGAAGGTCGGCCGGCTGCGGCCGAGCTGGCGCGGCGAGCTGGAAATCACCGATGTCAATAATATGTACCTCGAAGAGGGCACGCTGACCCACAGCATCCTCGAAGGCTGGTGGACCGATGCCGGCACCTTCGAGTCGCTGCGCCGCGCCACCAATCTTGTGGCGGAAACCGGCGCCAACAAACTGCCCAGCCCAGCCGGAGCCAAACGGGCAGTGCGCGAGACTCAATGATCGCCGGCGTGCGGGTAAAATCCCTGCGGGTCATCCCCGACGAGCGCGGGCGGCTGATGGAGATTCTCCGCGCCGATGACGAGCTTTTCCAGAAGTTCGGCCAAGTCTATATGACCACGGCCTTTCCCGGCGTGGTCAAAGGCTGGCATTTTCACAAGAAGCAGACCGATAATTTTGCCGTGGTCCGGGGAATGATCAAGCTGGTGCTCTACGACCGGCGCGACGGCTCGGCTACCCGCGGCCAGGTGCAGGAACTTTTTCTTGGCGAACATAACCCCCAACTGGTGCAGGTGCCGCCCCTGGTGCTCCACGGCTTCAAGTGCGTCAGCGCCGAAGAAGCGGTCGTTATCAACTGCCCCACCGAGCCCTATAATCATAAAGAGCCGGACGAGTTCCGCGTGGACCCGGCGAGCGGCGAAGTGCCCTACGACTGGGCGCTCAAGACGAGATAAGAGCGATGATTCGATTGCTGGTCACGGGCGGTGCGGGGTTTATTGGCTCGAATTTTGTCCGCCTGGCGTTGCACGACCGTGCCGACGTGCGCATTGTCAACCTCGACAAGCTCACCTACGCCGGGAACCTCGACAACCTCGCCGACCTGGCGGAGTCGGGCCGCTTCCAGGGCCGCTACCAGTTTGTGCAGGGTGATGTCGCCGACGCCCACCTACTGGCCCGGCTCTTCCGCGACGGCTTCGACGCCGTCGTCCATTTTGCCGCGGAAACTCACGTGGACCGCAGCCTCGAAAGCCCCGACGTCTTTCTCCGCACTAATGTGCTGGGCACGCAGGCGCTGCTGGAAGCCGCACGGCGGCGCGGCGTGGGGCGGTTCCTGCACGTCTCGACCGACGAAGTCTATGGCAGCGCCCCCGAAGGCATCAGCTTCCCCGAGGACGCCCCCTTGCGTCCCTCCAGCCCCTATGCAGCCAGCAAAGCTGGCGCCGACCTACTGGTGATGGGCTACGTGCGCAGCTATCGTTTTCCCGCGCTGGTGCTGCGCTGCTCGAACAACTTCGGACCGTACCAGTTCCCGGAAAAACTCATCCCGCTGGTTATCGCCAATGCGCTCGACAACAAGCCCGTGCCCCTCTACGGCGACGGCCTCCACGTCCGCGACTGGCTCTATGTCGAAGACCACTGCCGCGCTATCTTCGAGGTCCTGCTGAAAGGGCAGGAGGGAGAAACTTACAACATCGGCGGCGTGGCTGAGCGCACCAACCTGGACGTGGTACGGGGGCTGCTCGGGCTGCTGGGCAAGCCCGCCTCGCTCATTACTTTTGTCGAAGACCGCCCCGGGCACGACCGGCGCTACGCGCTCGACACGCAGAAGCTGCGCACCGGGCTCGGCTGGTCGCCGGCGCTCGCTTTCGAAGCCGGGCTCGAGCGCACCGTGGAGTGGTACCGCGGACACGATGAGTGGCTGGCCCGCTGCCGCAGCGGCGCCTATCGCGACTATTACCAGCGGCACTACCTCGACCGCGGCGAAACCCTGCGCCGGCTCACCGCGTCTTAGCCGCGGAGAGTGGTATTTTCAAAGCACGCTCAGAAGGTTTTCCTTCTGTCATTCTGAGCGCAGCGAAGAATCTCAACTCTGACCGGGCAACTAACTTCGCTGCTGCATGTAGTCGGCCAGTGCTTCCTGCCAGGGACGAAACGGCGGCAGGCCCAGCTCA
>CAYTXK010000017.1:1084-13676 GCA_964441645.1 uncultured Acidobacteriota bacterium | reverse complement strand
CTCAGCGTAGGCGCGGTTCTCTAGCACCGAATAGGGCGGCCGCCGGGCCCGCGCTCCGTACTCCACCAGCGTGACCGGTTCCAGCACAGGAGAAAGTCCAGCGAGACGGAAAATCTCCTGCGCAAACTCATACCAGGAGCACTGACCTTCGTTGGTCATGTGATAGAGGCCGTAACGGCCAGTGCGCACCAGCGGCACAACTTTTTCGGCGAGCTCAGAAGCGTTAGTCGGCGTCAACACCTGATCGTGCACCACGCGCAGAGGCTTGCCAGCGCGCGCGGCGGCGAGTATTCGTTCAACAAAATTACCGCGCCGGGGATTCGGCGGCCAGCCATAAAGACCGCAGGAGCGAATCAAGAAATACTTCGGTGTCCCGCCCCGCAGAAGAATTTCACCGCTGAGTTTCGAGAGCCCATAGACGCTGAGCGGGTTCGGCGAATGGGCTTCGGCGTACGGCGTGTTTTTGCGGCCGTCGAACACGTAGTCAGAGCTGAAATGGACGAGCGTCGCGCCAGCGGCGCGGGCCGCCTGCGCCAGGTGCAGGACGCCCAGAGCGTTTACTTGAAAAGCCACATCGGCCTGCTCTTCCGCCTCATCCACAAGATTGTAGGCGGCGGTGTTCAGAATCCATTCCGGGCGGTGAATTTCAATGGCGCGCGTTACGGCTTGGCTGTCGGTGATGTCCAGCTCGGCGTGAGTGAGGGCGATGACTTCTTCCGCCGCCAGTACGCGCTGGAGGGCCTGACCCAGCTGACCTCCAGCGCCGGTCACGAGAATTCGCATGGGTTTCTAATCAGTCGCGGCTTCAGCGGCCAGGGCTGTCTTTTCCCGCTGCGCGGTGATCACCTGTAAGAAAGTGCGGGCGGCGTAGGACGGCGGGTCGCCGCGGCGGAACACCACGCGCATCTTGCGGTCGATCTGTAGCTCGGGAATTTCCACTTCCACCACCGCCCGCCGCGCCAGCTCTTCTTCCACCGAGATGCGCGGCACCAGCGCCACCGCTTGACGCATCTGCACAAACTTCTTGATCGCCTCCACCGTGGGCAACTCTACATCCATGCGCAAGGGTACGCGGTACTTCTCAAACGTGCGCAGCACGCGCTCGCGGTAGGGCGACCATACATTGTGCGCGGCAAAGACTTCCTGGCCAAGCTCGTGAATGGACACGCGCCGTCGTCGCGCCAGCCGATGCGAGGGGTGCACGATGAAGCACAGCCAATCGCGGTACACCACCAGCGAATCGAGGTGCGGGTCGCCCGGCCGGTAGGTGAGCACGCCCAGGTCGAGGTTGCGTTTCATCAGCTCTTGGGGAATGTTCCGCGCCAGGCTGCGGACGACCTGCACCTTCACCTGCGGATGCAGCCGGCGATAACGGGCGATAACCGGCAACAAATAGAGCGCGCCGGTTTCATTAGCGCCGATGCGAACCCGTCCGCGCTGGAGGTGGCGCAACTCGGCGAGTGCCGGGCGAATCTCTTCGCGCAGGTTGACCAGGCGCTCGGCGTAGTCGAGCAGCAACTCGCCGGCGTCGGTCAGGGCCGGGACTTTACTCGAGCGGTCGAACAGGGTCTCGCCCAGCTCGTCTTCCAGGCGGCGGACGCCCAGGCTGATGGCGGGCTGGGTGCGGAAGAGACGCTTGGCGGCGCGGGAGAAACTCTTCTCCTCCGCCACGGCGCGCAGGACTTCCAGGTCGCGCAGCTCCATAGACAGCAAGGGTAAGCATAAGCGTGGCTTATCGCAAGACAATAATAATAAATTTGACTTTTGGCTGCCTTGCCGCCACACTTCAGCGCCAGTGGGGAGGGGAGTGTCATGGCGGCCAGCAACGTCCTGATGCGCACGCAGCTGCCGGTGGGCATTACCAGCTACGGGGCCTATGTGCCGCGCTGGCGTGTGCGCTCCGACGCCATTGCCGCCTGCTGGGGACTTGAGCCCCGGCGCGCGCCCATCCGCGCCAAGTCGGTTCCCGGCCCCGATGAGGACACCGCCACCATGTGCATCGAGGCGGCGCAGAACGCGCTGCGGCGGGTGCGGGTGCCGGTGAGCGAGATTCGCGCCGTTTGGGTGGGCACGGAGTCGAAGCCCTACGCGGTGAAGCCGACCTCGACCATGGTGGCCGAGGCGCTGGGCCTGACACCCTTCATCAGCGCCGCCGATATGGAATTTGCCTGCAAGGCAGGCTCGGAAGCGATGCAGACCGCCATCGCTTACGTGGGCTCGGGGATGGCGCCCTACGCGCTGGCCATCGGCATGGACACGGCGCAATCGCGCCCCGGGGACTCGCTTGAATACACGGCGGCGGCCGGCGGGGCGGCGTTCCTCTTCGGGGGCGCCGAGAGCGCGGCGGCGGAAATCGAAGGCAGCCTGTCGTTTGTCACCGACACCCCCGATTTCTTCCGCCACGCGCACAACCATTACCCGCAACACGGGCAGCGCTTCACCGGCGACGCCGCCTATTTCCATCACTCGCTGGAAGCGGCGCGCGCGCTGCTCGGAGAGTTGGGCCGGCAGCCGAAGGATTACCGCTGGGCGGTGTTCCATCAACCCAATCCCAAGTTTGTGCGGAAGCTGGCGCGCGAGCTCGGTTTCACCAAGGAGCAGATCGAGCCGGGCTTTCTGGTGCCGGCCATCGGCAACACCTACGCCGGCAGCTCGCTGCTGGGGTTGGCGGCGGTGCTGGACGTCGCCGAACCGGGAGACAGCATTTTCTTCACCTCGTACGGGTCGGGGGCGGGCAGCGACGCCTTTTCGTTTGTCGTGACGCCGCGCCTGCACGCGCTGCGCAACGGCGCGCCCCGCGTGCGCGACTACATCGAGCGCAAAAAAGAAATCAACGATTACGGTGTCTATCTTCGCATGATGAAGAAAATTCATCGCGAGTAGCGAGGAGGCAGGGTGCGCGAAGTCAGCATCATCGGCGTCGGGCAAACCCCGGTGGGCGAGCACTGGCAGCGCTCGCTGCGCGAGCTGGGCGTGGACGCCGTGCGGGCGGCGCTGGCCGATGCTGGGGTGGAAAAGCCGCAGGCGCTTTTCGTCGGCAACATGATGTCGGGGATTCTGAACCACCAGGAAAATCTGGCCACGCTGCTGGCCGATTACGCCGGCTTCCCCGGGATTGAAGCCCTCAAGATCGAAGCGGCCTGCGCGTCAGGTGGCGCGGTGGTGCGCGCCGCGCAACTGGCGGTGGCCTCCGGCGCTTGCGATGTCGCGGTGGCGCTCGGCATCGAGAAGATGACTGACCTGGCGATTGACGGCGTCACTTCGGCGCTAGCCACCGCCGCCGATGCCGACTACGAAGCCGCCCACGGCGTGACTTTTACGGCGCTCAACGCCCTCCTGATGCGGCTCTACATGGAGCGTTACGGCTACTGCCGCAGCGATTTTGCTCCCTTCGTCATCACCGCTCACCAAAACGGCGTTAACAACCGCTTCGCTATGTTTCGCGAGCTCGTGAGCACGGAGGAGTTTCTCGAGTCGGCGATGGTGGCCGACCCGATTTCGATTCTCGATTCTTCACCGGTATCGGATGGCGCCGCCGCCGTCGTGCTCTGCGCTAGCGAGCAGGCGCGAAGCTTTACCGAGCTCCCGGTGAGAATCCTGGGTTCGGCGACGGCGACCGACACCATCGGCCTCGCCACGCGGCGCGACCCGCTGCGCTTCGAGGCCTGCTACGCCTCAGCCCACCGCGCCTACCGCCAGGCGCAGATGAAGCCAGAGGACATTGACCTTTTCGAGCTGCACGACGCCTTCACGATTGTCTCCGCGCTCTCGCTTGAAGCCGCCTGCTTCGCCGAGGAAGGCCAGGGCGTCCGCTTCGCCGCGGAGGGCCAGATCGGGCTCAACGGTCGGCTGCCGATTTCCACCCAGGGAGGCTTGAAGGCGCGCGGGCACCCGGTGGGGGCGAGCGGCACCTACCAGATTGTGGAGGCCGTCGAGCAGTTGCGCGGCCGCGCCGGCGCCAATCAGGTCAAAGACTGCGAAGTGGCAATGACGCAAAGCGTGGGCGGGATGGCCTCGGTGGCCGTCACCCATATTCTGGGAGTCTGAAGAATGGAACTTCCACGTTACCACCGGCTGCGCGCAACCTTTTATCGGATGGAAGCTACGCGCTGCATGGCCTGCCATGCCTTGCACTTCCCGCCGCGCACCCGCTGCCATCTCTGCGGGGCCGACAAAGTCGAGCCGGTGCGGCTCAGTGGCCGCGGCCGCGTACTCTCTTTGACCCGCGTCTACCAACCGGCGCGCGGCTTCCGCGACGCCGCCGGCTCAGCCACGGCGCTCATCGAGCTCGTCGAAGGCGTGCGCGTGATTGCGCAGTTGACCGACGTAGACCCGGAAGACGTGGCGCCGGGGTTGGAAGTCGAGATGGTGGTGCGGCGGCTGCGCGCCGAGCCCGAGCAGGGAATGATCGTCTACGGCTACAAGTTCCGGCCGTTGTTGGTCGCCACCGAGCACACAGCGTCATGAGGGCGATTCGTCTCCACGAGTTTGGACCGCCGGAAAACCTCCGCCGCGAGGAGTTGCCCGAGCCGCGTCCCGGCGCCGGCGAAGTCTTGATTCGCGTGGGCGCCTGCGGGGTCTGCTACCACGACGTCATCAACCGCACGGGGAACCTGCCGCGCACGCGGCTGCCGGCAGTGCTGGGGCACGAGGTAGCGGGGCGGATTGTCGAGCTCGGCCCGGGCGCAACCCGTTTCCGCGTCGGCGACCGCGTGAGCTGCCTGCAACGGGTGAACTGCGGGCGCTGCGCCTTTTGCACCGACAGCCGCCCTACGCTCTGCCGCGGCGGCGCG
Organism: uncultured Acidobacteriota bacterium; assembly: GCA_964441645.1. Classification (GTDB taxonomy): domain Bacteria; phylum Acidobacteriota; class Terriglobia; order Acidiferrales; family 2-02-FULL-67-57; genus CAYTXK01. The sequence continues at coordinate 8,883 of CAYTXK010000017.1, read as the reverse complement.
GTGTTCTTCGGCGAAGAAATCCCCGGCGGCTACGCCGAATATTTTGTGGCCGCCGAGCACGTGCTGGCCAAAGTACCCGAATCGCTGCCCGACCCCGAGGCCGCGGTGACGGCCTGCACGCTGGGCACGGTGGTGCATGCGCTGGGGGCGCGGGCTCCCGTCAAGCCCGGGCAAACGGTGCTCATCACCGGGGCGAGCGGCGGGGTGGGCATCCACGCCATTCAACTGGCGCGCCACCTGGGGGCGCACGTGGTGGCGGTGACCAGCTCAGCCGCCAAGGTCGAGCGCCTGAAAGCCTGGGGCGCGCATACCGTTATCTACGCCCCCACGCTGCAATTTGCCCGCCAGGTGAAGGAAGCGGCGGGCTCGGCCGACATTGCGCTCGAAGTGGTGGGCAGCGCCACGCTCGATGAAACCCTGCATGCGCTCAAGACCGGCGGGCGCCTGGTGGTGATAGGCAACGTGGTGAGCGGGAAGGCCTCGTTCAATCCCAGCCTGGTGATTCTCAAGGAGCTCGAGGTCGTCGGCTCCTTCGCGACTTCAGTGAAAGAGCTGGAGCGCGCCTTCGCGCTGGTCGAAGCCGGCCACGTCAAGATTGTCGTGTCCGACCGGTTGCCGCTCGAAGACGCCGTGCGCGCTCACCACATGCTCGAGGCTCGCCAGGTAACCGGCCGGCTCGTCCTGCAACCCTAGGACCCTCCTCGCACACTCTCGCGCAATGCCTTAAGGCGCGCGCGCGCGTCCGCTAAGGCTTGCTGCACTCGTTGCGGGGCAGTGCCGCCGGGGACGTCGTGGCTGGCCAGCACGGTCTCGAACGTGAGCGACCGCGAAAAGTCCTCTCCAAACTCCGGGCTGAAGCGGCGCAGCTCTTCGCGCGAAAGCGACTCCAGCGTTTTCCCGTGGTCCAGGCAGTAGCGCACCGCCTCGCCGATAATCTCATGCCCGCGTCGGAAGGGAACGCCGCGGCGGACGAGATAGTGCGCGGCGGCGACGGCGTTGAGGAAGCCGGAGCGTGCGGCGGCCTCCATCGCTTCTGTATTGAACTTCACCGCTCCGAGAAAACCCCGGGCGATGGCCAGGGCTTGCGTCACTGTGTCGGCGGCCTCGAACAGCGGCTCCTGCGTCTCTTGCAAATCCTTGTTGTAGGCGAGCGGCAAGCCCTTCAGCACCAGCGAGACTGCTACGGTCGCGCCCACCACGCGGCCCGTTTTGCCGCGCAGCAGCTCTAGGGCGTCGGGATTTTTCTTCTGCGGTAGGGCGCTGCTGCCGGTGGAGAAGCGTTCCGGCAAACTCACGAAACCGAATTCTGTGGTGGCAAAGAGCGCCAGCTCTTCCGCCCAGCGACTGAGATGAAGCGCCACCAGGGAGAGCGCCTGAAGGAATTCGAGCAGAAAGTCGCGGTCGCTGGTGGCATCGAGGCTGTTGCTAGACAGGGACTCAAAGCCCAACTCGCGCGCCAGGGCGTCGCGGTCGAGCGGCACCACGGTGCCGGCGACCGCCCCGGAGCCGAGCGGCAGCACGTTCACGCGCCGCCGGCAGTCGGCCAGGCGCTCCGCATCGCGGAAAAACATTTCCCCGTAGGCGAGCAGCCAGTGGGCGGCGAGCACCGGTTCGGCCCGCTGCATATGCGTGTAGGCCGGCATGGGAGCGCCCTGGAGGCTGGCGGTGCGCTCAAGAAACACTTCCAGCAAATCGGCCAGGCTCGAGCGCAGGACGTCAATCTGCCCGCGGACAAAGAGGCGAAGGTCAGTGGCGATTTGCTCGTTGCGGCTGCGGCCGGTGTGGAGCTTGGTAGCTACGTCGCCGATGAGCGCCACCAGTTGTGCTTCGACAAAATGGTGCACGTCTTCGGCCTCAGCGTCGTCGAGAAAGGCCGGCTCCTGCGCGGCTTTCTTTTCAATTTGCTCAAGGCCGCCCAGAATGGCTTTCAATTCCTCGGCGGACAGAATGCCGGCAGCGGCGAGCGCGCGCGCGTAGGCGCGGCTGGCGACGAGTTCTTCGCCCAGCAGGCGGCGATCGAAGGGAAAGGAGCGCTGCCAGCGCTCGAAGCCGGGCTCGAGCGGCTCGCCGAAGCGCCCCGCCCACATTTTTTTCATCGTCGCTTTTTCTCCTGGCGTCGGCGGGCTTCGAGGCGGGCGGGCAGGGCGAGCAGGCGGATGAAGCCTTCGGCATCTTTAGGGTTGTAGTCTTCGCCCATGGTGAAGGCGGCGAGGTCGGTGCGGTAGAGCGAATCGGGCGAGTGGCGCCCGGCCACAATGACGTTGCCTTTGTAGAGATGGAGCGTCACAGTCCCGTTGACGTTGACTTGCGTCGCGGTGACAAAAGCGTCCAGCGCCTCGCGCAGCGGCGTGAACCAGAAGCCGTAATAGACCAGCTCGGCGTAGCGCAAGGCCACCTGCTGCTTGAAGTGCATCAGGTCGCGGTCGAGGCAGAGCGCTTCCAGCTCCTGGTGCGCCGTAACCAGTAGGGTTCCGCCCGGTGTTTCATAACAGCCGCGTGACTTGATCCCCACAAAACGGTTTTCGACTAGGTCCACGCGCCCGATGGCGTGACGGCCGCCGAGCTCGTTGAGGGTCGCGATGAGCGACGCGGGGTCGAGCCGCTGGCCGCTCACCGCCGCGGGCGTGCCGGCCTCGAAAGCAATCTCAACCGTTTCCGCGCGGTCAGGCGCTTGCTGGGGCGAGCAGCTCAACTGCCAGGTGGAATCGAGCGGCGCGTTGGCGGGGTCTTCGAGCTCGCCGCCTTCGTGGCTGAGGTGCCAGAGGTTGCGGTCGCGGCTGTGGATGCTTTCGCGGCTGGCGGCGACGGGGATGTTGTGGCGCGCGGCGTAGTCGAGCGCCTCCTCGCGCGATTTGAGCGTCCACTCGCGCCAGGGGGCGATGATTTTCATCTCGGGGGCGAGCGCCTGGTAGGCGTGCTCGAAGCGCACTTGATCGTTGCCCTTGCCGGTGCACCCGTGCGCGAGCGCGGTGGCGCCCTCGCGGCGTGCCACCTCCACCTGCGCTTTGGCCAGCACCGGCCGCGCCATCGAGGTGCCGAGCAGATACTTGTGCTCGTAGACGGCACCGGCGCGCAGCGTGGGAAAAATGTAGTCAGTGACGAACTCGCGGCGCAAATCCACCACCACGGCTTTCGACGCGCCCGTGCGCCGGGCCTTTTCGGCCACTGCGGCCAGGTCTTCTCCCTGGCCGATGTCGCCCACCATGGCGATGACTTCGCAGTCGTAGTTTTCTTTGAGCCAGGGGATGATGATGGAAGTGTCCAGTCCTCCGGAGTACGCCAGTACCACTTTTTCAGCCACGAGCAGCCCTCCGCCGCTGGGTTTTGCCGCGCGGGCGCTGAGCGCCGTGCGACGTGCGCTCGACCACCGCGCGCTCTACCGTGCCCTCACCGATAAGCCGCGAGCGCACCTGGGCCTGCACACTAAAAACGTAGCGCAGGCGGCCGGAGTTCTTGGGATGATAGATGTGGTCGAACGCGGCCGTGACCCGCAGCTTTTCGCCCACGGTGGCCAGCGCGCGGTGGCTGACGTTGATGTGCGTGCCCACCGAGATGGCGCCCAGAGGCAAGAACGGTTGCAGCAGCTTGGCCGCCGCCACTTCCATCTGTCCGATCATGGAGGGTGTGGACAGCACGGCGGGCAGGCGGCGGTCGTAGTAGGCGATGGTGCGGCGGAACTCCACCGGACGCGTCACCACAAACTGCAGCCCGCGTCGCAGTTGCTTCTTTTTAGCCATCGGCCTTCCTCCTTCGGGCGTAATTATCGCGCTTCTTGGATGGCGGCGCGCGCCGTTGCAATCGTTTCCTCGACGTCAGCTTCCGTGTGCGCCAGAGACACGAAGGCGGTTTCGAACTGCGAGGGCGGCCAGTAAACTCCGCGCGCTAGCAAGGCGCCGTGGAAGCGGGCGAAGCGCGCCGTGTTGCTGCGCTTGGCGGTGGCGTAGTCGTTGACCGGCAGGTCGGTGAAAAACAAGGTCAGCATCGAGCCGCAGCGATTGAGTTCGGCGGGCACGCCAGCGTCGCGGGCCGCCTCCGTCAATCCCTCCCCCAGGCGCGCACCCAGCGTTTCGAGCCGCTCATAAGTGCCCGGGTGCTTGAGGAGTCGCAGCGCGGTCAGCCCGGCCGAGACCGCCAGCGGATTCCCCGAGAGCGTTCCTGCCTGATAGACCGGCCCCAGCGGCGCCACTTGGTTCATCAAGTCGGCGCGGCCGCCGTAGGCGCCCACCGGCAGCCCGCCGCCGATGATTTTTCCCAGCACCGTCAGGTCGGCGCGCACGCTGAAGCGTTCCTGCGCGCCGCCATAAGCGACGCGGAAGCCGGTGATGACTTCATCGAGAATGAGCAGGCTGCCATGGTTCTTGGTGAGTGCGCGTAGGCCCTCGAGGAACCCCGCCTGCGGCAGTACGCAGCCCATGTTGCCGGCCACCGGCTCGACGATGACGGCGGCGATTTCCGAGCCCCGCTCGCGGAAAGCTTTTTCCACCGCCGCTAGGTCGTTGTACGGAAGAGTCAGAGTAAAGCGCACGAACTCTTCCGGCACGCCGGCGGAGTCGGGCAGGTTGAGCGTGGCCAGGCCCGAGCCGGCCTTGGCGAGCAGGCTATCGGCGTGGCCGTGGTAGCCACCTTCGAACTTGAGCACGACCTTTCGTCCTGTGGCCGCGCGCGCCAGCCGCAGCGCCGACATCGCCGCTTCCGTGCCGGAGTTCACCAGGCGGACTTTTTCCACCGAAGGAAAGGCCGCGCAGATTTCTTCCGCCAGTTCCACCTCGAGCGGCGTGGGCGCACCGAAGCTGGTGCCGCCGCGCGCCGCCCGCTCGACGGCGGCCACAATCTCCGGGTGCGCGTGCCCCAAAATCAGCGGCCCCCAGGAGCCGACGTAATCAAGGTAGGAGCGCCCGTCCACATCGCAGAGGCGCGCGCCCCGGCCGTGGCTGATGAAGGGCGGCTCGCCGCCCACGGCGCGGAAGGCGCGCACGGGCGAGTTCACCCCGCCGGGAATGCGGCGCTCGGCGCGCTCCCGCCACAGCTTGGATTTCTCGCCCATGGGAAGAGGGCCAGTATAACAACCCCGTCGTGCTTCGCAAACGCGCTAGCGCAGAGGAAAGAGGGTGGCGAAGAGCCAGGCTAGGTAGAGGCCCTTGAAGACCGCGCACGCATAGACGCTCCCTAGAGTGTAGTAGAGCGCCGCCGTGAAGAGGCCTTCCGCCAGCGTGAGCAGGGTGAGCGAGAAAGCCATCAGCACCAGCATCCCCGCGCCGCTCCCCAGCACGATAGCTCCGAAGACGATGGCGGCCAGTACTGCCGCCCGCCACAGCAGAAACCCGCTCAAAGCGCGCTCTTCGCGCGCGCTCTTGGCGTAGGCGCGCACCAGCAGCTCTTCGCCGAGCGCGTAGGGAAGAAGTAACGGAAAGAGCGGAAGCATTCGGAGCAGTCTAGGAAGGATTGGGCAGAGGTCGAACAGTTGCCAACTGAGGAAGCCGCCGCAGGCGAGAATCACATAAAGGGCCAGCGCCAGGGCGGCCGCCGCTTTCCAGCCAGTCTCCTGCCAGGAACGCACCCAGGGCCGGTGCCGCAGCGCGGGCAGCAACCACAGCGTCAGGAGCAAGAGAATCGAGGCCAGGTAATCGCCGTCGGCCAGTCCGAGAAAACTGAGTGGAAGCGGCCAGTCGCGCCAGCGGAGTAGCGCCAGGACGGAAACCGCCGCCCCGCTGGCCAGCAGCGCATAAGCGCCCAGCTCCAGCGGCTGCCAGGAGCTCAACGGCGTTTCCGGCTGGACCTCGCCAAAAGGCTCCCTGGCCAGCGCCCACCCGGCGAGCGCGCTCAGGGGGAAAAAGAGCGCCCCCAGGAAGAGAAGCGTCATGGCAGTGAGCGCCAGCAGCGAAGCGTTGAAGTCGCTCGGAAGACGAAGACCGGCGCCGGGAAGGGCACGATTCGTCCATTCGACGATGGCGCGCTGCACCGAGGAGTGATAAGGCAAAGTGGAGTGCGTCGCCAGAAACTCCCGGCGCTCGGCCCCGCCGCCGCGCGCTCGCTGGTGCATACGGTCCGCCGCCCGGCGCAGCGGGGGAAAATCGAAGCGGGCGGTAATCAAGAGAAGATTCGGCGGCTGGCCGGCGCTGACCGGGCGCTCGAGGCCGGAGAGCGAAATGGTGGCCGCCGGAGAAAGGCGGCGGGCCAGATCGAGAGCGACGCCGCCGCCCATCGAGTGCCCCACCACGACCAGACGATCGGGCGTTACCCCGTACCGTTGCTCGAGCGCGCGCGCTACTACCAGCGCGGCAGCCATTTCTCGCGGGGTGGGCATGGTGGCGCGCGGGCCTTCCGGCTCGGGCGGGGACACGCCGCCGGTGTGGTCGCCGCGGCCCGGGAGGTCAACCACAAAAACATCGCCGCCGGTGGCCGCCAGCACTTCGGCTAGAGGAAGCAGTTGGCGGCGGTTGGCGATGTAGCCGTGGAGGAGCAAGAAGTGCGCCGGGTAATCCGGGCGGTCGCGGAGGCGGACGCGCTCCACGGGAATGGGCGGCTTACCCTCGACCGCAAAGGTTTCAATGACAAGCGGCGCGCGCAGCTGATGCAACGCGTACCAGGAAGTGAGAGCGCCGGCCCCGAGAACCAGCAGCAGAGCCAGCAGGAGCAGCGGCCAGGAGCGCCCTCTCGCCCCTGTGCTAAAATCACTGGTTGCCATCAGGATGAGCCGCGAGGCTGTGTGGGCATGAAAAAGATTGGGTCGCGCGCGGCGCTGATTATGCGTCGCCTGGAAGCGAAAGACAACGGCGGCCCCCTGCCTGCGCGTTCGGGCCAGCCATGATCATTCCGTTTGTTGAGCAGGCCATCCGGCCGCTCGAAGAAACTCCAGCGTTTCAGAATGTAGTGCGGGCGCTCGAGCAGCGGACGGGGCGCGCCGGCGGCGCAGGCGAGGTCGCCCTCGCCGGGCTGACCGACACAGCCAAGGTTCTGGTGAGCGTGCTCGTGGGCCGCGCGCTCGGCCGGCCGGTGCTGCTCGTCACCAGCAGCAACCGGCGGGCGGAAGCCCTGCTTGACCCGCTGCGGTTTTTTTACGCCGTGCTGACCGGCCGGCCGGAGTCGTCGGTAGTTCTTTTGCCGGCGCATGACGTTTCGCCCTACCGCGGCCTCTCTCTGCACCCGGATATTGCTGAAGCGCGAGCTGTAGCACTGTGGAAGCTGGCTACCGGCGAGGCCGAGATGGCCATCCTGCCAGTGGCGGCCGCGCTCGGGCGGCTGGCGAGCCGAGAGGTCTACGCGGGCTTGGGACGCACGGTGGCCGCGCATGAGCAGCTCGAGCCGGAGGAGTTGGTCAGCTATCTCGAAAGCGTCGGCTACGAGCGGCGCGAGCCGGTCGAGATGGCCGGCGAATATTCGGTGCGCGGCGGCATCGTAGACGTCTTCTCTCCCGAGGGGCGGCCGGTGCGGCTGGAGTTTTTCGGCGACACGCTGGAAGAGTTGCGCGAGTTCGATGCGGCCACCCAGCGCTCCACTGCGCCCCTGAACGCCGCCACTTTCGCCCCGCTGGCCGAAGGGCTGCGCACGCCGGAGCGATTGGCACAGTTGTGGGCGCTCGCGCACGGTCAGGAGCCCGAGGGCGAGGTCAGCGCCTTTCCCGGCTGGGAATTTCTGCTGCCCCTGGTGGAGAGTTTCGGGCACACCATTCTCGACTTAGCGCCGCGCGCCCTGGTGTTGCTCGATGAACCGCAGAGTCTGCGCGAGTCGGCAGACAAACTCTGGGCGCAGCTCGAAGAAGAACACGCCCCACGGCGCGCCCAGACGGCCTGCGCGGCCCC
>CAYTXK010000017.1:0-1074 GCA_964441645.1 uncultured Acidobacteriota bacterium | reverse complement strand
GTTTGACGGCGTTTGACGGCCTGGCCCCCGCCGCCCCGCGCCTCCGCCTCGAGCAACTCGCGCTGGAGATTGCTGGCGCCGAGCAAGCGCTGCTGGTTTCGCAGCCGACTCCGCGCTTCCACGGGGGGGTGCGCGCTTTTGCCGATGAGGTTCGGCAGCGGCTCCGGGCCAACGGCTCCGTGCTGGTCGCCAGCGCCAGCGCCGGCGAGATGGAACGCCTGGCAGAGATTCTAGGCGAGTACGAAGTGCCCTACCGCTTTGGCACGCCCGCCGGGCGGCGAGCAGGACTCGTAGAAGAAAAAAGCGTGCTGGCTTCAGACGCCAGCGCCGTCGTGCTGGTGCGCGGCGCGCTCCCCGAAGGCGTCATCTTCCCCGAGGCGCGCCTAGCGCTCTTCGGAAATTATGACTTGTTTGAAAAAGCCGCGGCAGCGCCGGCGAAGACGAAATCCAAAGCGGCGGCCTTTGCGGCCGACATCGGAGAGTTGAAGGAAGGTGATTACGTGGTGCACGTGGACCACGGCATTGGCCAATTCGCCGGCCTGAAGCAGATTCTTCACGACGGCCTCACCGATGAATTCCTCCAGCTCAATTACCTCGAGGGCGCGCGGCTTTACGTTCCTCTGGCCCGTCTCGACCTGGTGCAGAAGTACCGCGCGCTCGGCGGCGCGGCGCCCAAGCTCGACGCCTTGGGCGGGCTCGCCTGGCAGCGGCGCAAAGCCCGAGCCGCCTGCGCACTGAAGGAAATGGCCGCCGAGTTGTTGAAACTCTACGCCGCCCGCGCCACCGTTCCCGGGCGCGCCTTTGGGCCTGACGCCCCCTGGCAACGAGAGTTTGAAGAGTCGTTCGAGTGGGAGGAGACTCCCGACCAGCGCGTCGCCGGCGAAGAGGTTAAGCGCGACCTGGAGCGGCCGCATCCGATGGACCGGCTGCTGGTGGGCGATGTGGGCTTCGGCAAGACCGAGGTGGCGCTGCGCGCCGCCTTCAAGGTGATGTGCGAGTCAAAGCAAGCGGCGGTGCTGGCCCCCACCACCGTGCTGGCCTTCCAGCACTACGAGAATTTCCGGCGTCGCCTGG
>CAYTXK010000016.1:18501-19751 GCA_964441645.1 uncultured Acidobacteriota bacterium | reverse complement strand
AACCCCGTGTCTTGCCACGGGAGACTTATTAGATGCTGGGCGGCGACTCGATGGCTTCCGGCAGGAACTGGCTGCGGTCGTCGGCCAGCACCCAGGAAGTGGCTTCCTCGGGTTTCCCCGCGGCCACACGGACCACCACGTAAGAATACCACGGCAGGGCGTGCTCGCGGTCAAACTCGGAGGGACGCGCGGGGTGGTCGGGGTGGGAGTGATACCAACCGATGACTTCCAGCTTCTGTTTGCGGGCCGAGAGCTCGGCGAAGCGATAGTCGTCAGCGTTCACGAGAAAGCGCGTGCGGGCTGCCTCGCCCTCGCGGCGGTTGTCGAGCGGCAGCAGAGCGTACACTTGCTTGCCACCGTCCTCCCGCGCCACCCCCAGCAGCGCCCCGCAGCATTCATTCGGGTAGGAGCGCGCCCCGTGCTGGCGAATGACCTCAAGCTGTGTCTCGCTGAGAAGGAGCGCCATTCACACCTCCTCGTCCCAGAAGCGCTCACTCAGGTATTTGTCGCCGCTGTCGGGGAAAATCATGACCAACACGGCATTGTCGCTCGGCGGAATTCGCCGCGCTACTTCGAGCGCACCCCACAGCGCCGCGCCCGACGAGACGCCGGCGAGCAAGCCCTCTTCCCGCGCCAGTCGCTTCACCAGGCGGTAGGCGTCCTCGGTGCGCACCGGCAGATCTTCGTCGGCCAGCGCCGGGTCATAGATGCCGGGCACGATGGCCGTGGCCATGTGCTTCAAGCCTTCAAGCCCGTGAAAGGGCCCGTCGGGCTGGAGAGAGATGCAACGAATTTTTGGATTCAACTCCTTGAGCCGTCGCGCCGTGCCGACAAAGGTGCCGCTGGTGCCGAGCCCGGCGACAAAGTGCGTCACTCGCCCGGCCGTCTGCTCCCAGATTTCCGCCGCCGTGCCCTGGTAGTGCGCCTGCCAGTTGGCGGGGTTCGAGTATTGGTCGGGGTAGAAATAGCGCTCCGGCTGGCGCGCGTAAAGCTCGCGACAGTGGCGGATGGCGCCGTCGGAGCCTTCGCCAGCGTCGGTGAAGATAAGCTCGGCGCCGTAAGCGGCCAGGATGCGCTTGCGCTCCATGCTGGCGCTGGCGGGCAGGCACAGGCGAACCTTGTAGCCCCGCGCTGCGCCGATCATGGCGTAGGCGATGCCGGTGTTGCCGCTGGTGGCATCGAGAATGATTGTCGCCGGGGTGAGCTGCCCCGCGCGCTCGCCGTCGAGAATCATGTTCAACGCCGGACGG
>CAYTXK010000016.1:0-18491 GCA_964441645.1 uncultured Acidobacteriota bacterium | reverse complement strand
GGGCAGGCACAGGCGAACCTTGTAGCCCCGCGCCGCGCCGATCATGGCGTAAGCAATTCCGGTGTTGCCGCTGGTGGCATCGAGAATAATCTTCCCGGGGGTGAGTTTTCCCGCCCGCTCGCCGTCAAGAATCATATTCAACGCCGGGCGGTCTTTTACCGAGCCGCCGGGGTTGAACCACTCCGCCTTGGCGTAGAACTCGACCTGCGGAAATTCCCGCCCCAGCGGCACCAGGCGAATGAGCGGCGTCCGCCCGATGCGCTCAAGCAACGATACACGGGCCGACTCTGTCTTTTCTGTGGGGCTCATGCTCGTAAAACTCCATTCTAGATCATCTCCGCGTGTGGCACGACGGCAGGGCTTGCTTGCACCTTCCGAGATTAGCTAGACTGGACTCACTGTGAAGCGGCCCCTGATCGAACAGACCTTCCCGGCCAGTGTGCTCGAGACCCTGCCCCAGGCCGGTTTCGAGTGCACCACCGTCTCGAGCCAACCGGAACGCATTCGGGTGATGAAGCATGGCTGCGCAGCGCTGCTCGAACGGCAAGCCAGCCCCGCGGGTAGCGGGGCAGGCGGCCAGCTGAAACTGGCACAGGCGCCCGGCTATGTTTTCCGCGCCGAAATCGGTCGCCTATGGGACGCCGGCTACCAGAAGTTCTGGCTGTTCGGCCCGGTGACTGATGAACCGTGGAGTCCCGAAGTTTCGGGACGCCGCCCGGTGGTCGCCGAGCAGTTGAAGGCGCTGCACCGCTTCAGCCAAGAGCTGCGCGCCGCGCTCGGCGTCCCCAGTTTCTACAACGACTCCATCGGCACCACCAACGACATCGCCGCCTATGATCGCGTCAAGGGTCGCGGTGAGCCCGAGCCGCGCGCCGGCTGAGGAGGGGGAGAAGATGAGCAATACACTCAACGAAATGGCGGAATTCATGGGCCGCTCGGCGGCGATCATCGCCCGCGACCTGGGCGAACTGCAGCGCAAGCTCGCCCCGCGCGCCGAGACCCTCGCCGACGCCTTCCGCCGCGGCTGGCGCGAGGGCCTGCGCGAGGAAGCCGCAGCCGAGCCCGCGCCTGCTTCTCCGCCCCCGACCTCGGAAACCGTCTAATCTCAAATGGCTGGCGTGGTCGCTGTCGTGGACGATCTTTTCTTTGTGGGGAAGCTACAGGCCACGGCGCGGCAGGTCGGAACTGAGCTGGCCACGGTGCGCGCCGCTGACTTACAGCTCGAGAGCCTGCGGCAGCGGAAGCCGGCGCTGATTATCTTCGACCTCAACACCACCTCGGCCAGCGCGGTGGAATTGATCGCTCAGCTCAAAGCAGACAAGGAGCTGGGACAAATCCCCGTGGTGGGTTTCTTCTCACACGTGCAGGTGGAGTTGATGCGGGCGGCCGAGGCTGCTGGCTGCGAAGAAGTGATGCCCCGGTCCCGCTTCACCGCCGTCTTGCCGGAGTTGTTGCGGCGTCACGCAGCCGCGCCGCCGCCCGAGACCACCCCACCGCGATGACCCTCAAAGAGCTGGTCGAGCTGTATCGGCAGCGCGCGGGCGGCTACGGCCGCTCGATTCCTCTCTCTGAGTTCGGCTTGCCGCGCGAGGTGCTGGAGCGCGAGCTCTCGGCCTACGAAGAGGACTACCAGATCAGCCGTTTCTTCCAGCTCACGCGCGCGCCCGACGCGGCGGCCGTCTACACCATCAACGGCTACGAGTATTCCCACCTGGCCATCCTGCCCGAAATCCAAGACATCCTCTGAGCGCAGGCGGGGTTTCTATTTCTTCCCTTTCTTGAGCGATTCCAGGCGCGCGGCGCGAAACTCGGCGTTCTTGTACCAGTTGAAATCCCGCGCCCAGTTGGCGGCCAGCCAGCCGCATTCGTAGATATAGCGCGCCATCTGCTCGGCCCCACTCCAGTCCCAGTCGGGTTTAATCTCATCGCTGGGCTGGTGGTAGTTGTTGGCCGTGTATTCTTCGAACTTCTGCTTGCCATAGCCGGCGGGCTTGCCGACGACGTCGAGCCCGTTATCGAAGTAGAGCGCCGGGATGCCGATTTTCGCCAGGCTGAACTGGTCGCTGCGATAGAAGAAGCCCTTTTCGGGGAACTGGTCGGGCAGCAGCTTGAGATTGTGCCGGCGCGCCACCGCCTCGGCCACCTCGTCAAGCTCCGACTTGCCGCTGCCCACCTCGACGATGTCGCGTGTCGGCCCCCACTGGTTGAGCCCGTCCATATTGATATTGGCCACCGTCTGCGCCGGCGGAAAGACAGGGTGGCGCGCATAGTAGGCCGAGCCCAGCAGCCCGGCTTCCTCCGCCGCTACGGCGGCGAACACCTGCGTGCGTCCCGACCCGCCCGCGAGCCGTGTCATGGCTTCGGCGATTCCCAGCAACGCCGCCACGCCGATCGAGTTATCCGCCGCCCCGTTGTAAATGGCGTCGTCATTCACCGGTTTGCCCACGCCCAGATGGTCGTAGTGCGCGGTGTAGATGACGTACTCGTCCTTGAGCTTGGGGTTGGTCCCGGGCAGAACTCCGATGACGTTGGCGGTATCAATCACGCGCCGAGTCTGGTTCAGCTCCGTCGCGGCGCGCAGGCCGAGCGCCACCGGCCGGAAGCTGCGCTCGGCGGCCGCCTTCCGCAGCGAGTCCAGGTCCTGCCCGGCCAGCGCCAGCAGTCGCCGCGCGGCCGCATCCGTAATCCAGGCTTTCAGCTCCAGCGGCCCTTCCGCTTGCCCTTCGCGCAATAACTCGAACTGCTCGCCTGTCCACGAACTTTGCACCACGCTGAAGGGGTAGCCGGCCGACTCCGTGGTGTGAATGAGAATGGCGCCGGCCGCGCCCAGGCACGCCGCCTGCTCGTACTTGTAGGTCCAGCGGCCGTAATAGGTCAGCGCCTTGCCGCCAAAAAGCTCCGGCTCCTTCGACGTCGCCGGCGGATCGTTGACCAGAATCAGAAGAATCTTGTCGCGAACGTCGGTCCCCTTGAAGTCGTCCCACTTGTATTCCGGCGCCACAATGCCGTAGCCGGCGAACACCAGCTCGCCCTCGGCCTCCACTTGCTTGTCCTCGAGCCCGCTGAAGGGCACGAAATCGTCGAAGTATTTGAAGGCCGCCGCCTGCCGCCGGCCCACCACGCGCAAGTCAGCGGGCGCGTCGAGTTTTTTGCCCAGCAGCGCGACTTTTTGAAAGTAGCTGCCGGCGTCGCCGCCCGGCTCCAGCCCCATCCGGGCAAACTCAGCCGCAACGTACTTCGCCGCCAGCTCGCCGCCGCGCGTGCCCGGCCCGCGCCCTTCAAGCAGGTCGTCGGAGAGAAACGCCGTGTGGGCGCGCAGGAGCGATCCAGTGATGATTTGTGCGGCCTGCTCCGCCCCCTTGGTGAACTTCGGCGTCTTCTTCGCCGCCAGCGCCGAAAGAGCCGCCAGTGTTCCTACGAGAACCGCGACTGCCAGAGCTACCTGCGTTCGACGCTTCATCAACCCTCCTCTTGCGCGTGGTCTCGCCGAAGACAACATTCTAGCTCGAAGTTCCGGGACTGTGACGATAGAAGCTCAGGACGGCGTTCCCTTGGCGAAGCTGCCGCGCGCGGCTGAGCCGGCCGTAGCGCTCGGCGAGTGCCTGCTTGGGGTGGTGCTCGGCGATGACCAGGGCGTCCGGGTGCAGCAGCTCTGTTTCGCCGAGATATGCGAGCGCCCGTTCGTACTCCTCGGCGGCGCGGTAGGGCGGGTCGAGAAAAACGACGTCCAGCCGCACTCGCCGCCGCTCGAGCTCGCGCAGTCCGGAGAGGACCTCGCGCGCCAGAATCTCGTAGCCGTCTTTCACTTCGAGGGTGGCGAGGTTGGTTTCGATGACCCGCGTGGCGGCGCCGAAGTTTTCGAGGAAATACACCCATTCGGCGCCGCGGCTCAGAGCTTCAATCCCCACGGCGCCGGACCCCGCATAGCAATCAGCCACCACGGCTCCTGCGACGCTCGCCCCCAGCACATTGAACAGCGTCTCGCGCAGGCGGTCGCTGGTCGGACGGGTCTTGAGGCCGGCGAGAGTCTTCAGCCGGCGGCTTTTGAAGCGGCCTGCAATGACGCGCATCCGTGAACCGTCAAGCGACTTCGGCCAGGCGATACCGCCGCTGCCACAGCCCGCGCAGATGGTCGACCGTCTCCGCGAACCCCGGCGGCTGCTCGGCCACGTAGGCGAAAGCGTCCTGTTTGGCGCGGGCCAGCAGCTCCTGGTCGCGCAGCAGGTTGGCGATGCGGAAATTCAAAAAGCCGTGCTGGCGCGTGCCGAAAAACTCGCCCGGGCCGCGCAGCTTGAGGTCGAGGTCAGCCAGCGCGAAGCCGTCCTGAGTGCGCGTCAGGGTGTCCAGGCGCTCGCGGGCCACCTCCCCCACTTCGTCGGGCGTCAGGAGAAAACAGGTGGAGCGATGGCGGCCGCGCCCGATGCGCCCCCGCAACTGGTGCAGTTGCGCCAAGCCGAAGCGCTCGGCGTGCTCGATGACCATCACCGTGGCGTTGGGGACGTCCACGCCCACTTCCACCACCGAGGTGGAAACCAGAATTTGCAAGCGCCCACCGGCGAAGGCGCGCATCACTTCTTCTTTTTCTGGCCCGGCCAGCCGCCCGTGCAGCAAGCCCAGACGCAGGCGGGGAAAAACTTCGCGCGAGAGCCGCTCGTATTCTTTTGTCGCCGCTTTGAGCTCCTGCTTCGATTCCTCGATGACCGGATAGACGATGTAGGTCTGGCGCCCCGCCGTTACTTGCTTGCGCACAAATTCCCAAACCGAAGTGGCCGCCGCGCTCTTCACCCAGCGGGTCTCGATGGGCTGGCGGCCGGGCGGCATTTCATCGAGCACCGAGAGGTCGAGGTCGCTGTAGAGCGTCATCGCCAGCGTGCGCGGGATGGGTGTGGCGGTCATCACCAGAACGTGCGGCTGCGCTTCGCCTGCCCGCGCCTTGCGGATCAGCCCCAGCCGTTGCAGGACCCCGAAGCGGTGCTGCTCGTCCACAATCACCAGGCCCAGGCGATGGAACTCGACCTCTTTCTCCAGCAGCGCGTGCGTCCCCACCAGCAGGTCAATCTCGCCCTCGGCCAGCGCCTCGCGAGTCTCTTTCTTTTCCCGGGCGGGCAGGTTGCTGATCAGCAGTCCCAGCCGGTAGCGCGTGGGGGCAAAGCGCTGGCAGGCGTAGAGGAAGTGCTGCGTGGCCAGAATTTCCGTCGGCGCCATCAGCGCCACCTGGTAGCCGTTCTCCATGGCAATGATGGCGGCTTCGAAGGCCACGATGGTCTTCCCCGAACCCACATCCCCTTGCAGCAGCCGGTTCATGGGAAAGGGCCTTTGCAAATCATCGGCAATTTCTTTGAGCACGAGCTTCTGGGCCGCGGTGGGATGGAAGGGCAGAATTTTCTTGATGGCCTCGCGGATGGCCTCGGAGAGCGCCAATGGCAGGCCGGGAGCCTGCTGAGCACGCTGTCGCTGCAGCGCCAGGCCCAGTTGCAGGAGATAGAATTCTTCGTAAATCAACCGCTGCTGGGCGGGAGTGAGGAAGGCTTCGAGCTCGGCGAGCGGCGTGTCCTTCTCGGGAAAATGGGCTTGCCCCAGCGCCGTGCGGCGGTCGGGCCAGCCGTAGCGCTGGCGCACCGGGGCAGGCAGTAGGTCGGGGAGAGTCCGGGGAATTTTTCCCAACGCCTCGTAGATGAGCCGACGAAAAACTCGCGAGCTGACCGGTCCCGCCGCCTCGTAGATGGGCACCAGGCGCCCGGATTCGGTCGAGTCCGCCGCTTCGCGCGCACCCGAAAGGATTTCGTGCTGGGGCTGGATCATCTGCAACTGCCCGGGGCGATACGGGTCTTGCTCGACTTTACCGTAGAGCACCACCTGTTGCCCGGGACGAAAGGCCCGCTCCAAATAGTCCCCGTAAAACCATTTGGCGTAGAGCACTCCGGTGGCGTCGGCCACGGCGAGATGAAAAATTCCCCGGCGACGCCCGCCCCGCAACCGCACCAGCCCTTTGGTCAGAACCTCGGCCCGGATGCAGACCATCTCGCCGGGACGAACTTCACCGATGGGAGTGAAATGGATGCGGTCTTCGTAACGAAAGGGCAGGTAGTAGAGAAGGTCCTCGAGGGTGCTGATGCCTTTCTGCTCGAGATGGCGGGCGCGGCTCGGCCCCACGCCGGGCAAAGCGGAAAGCGGCGATTCGAGTTCGAGCGACATCCGCGCCGCCACTATAGCACGGGCGGGAAAAGCCTCTAGGAGGCGGGAGATTCGCCGAAGACAGGCTCGACGCGCGCCAGCGTGGTGCCCAGGCGCCGCGCCGTGTCGCGCAACGGCCCAAACCAGGCGCTTTCGGCGGCGGGCACATCCTCGCGCAAAAGAGTGCGGATACCGGCCAGCAAATCCACGCTGCGCGCCACCGCATAGCTGAGCAGGTCCACGTGCGCCTTCCACAGGTAGCGGTCGTCGCGCGTCTCCTGGTACTGCGCCAGCTCTTCTTCCATCCAGGCAATGACTCCCAGCGAGTACTGGATGACACGCGCGCTCTCCGGCGCCATGGTCGCGGTGGCATGGGCGAAGGCTTCCCGTTCCACGCGATTCACTTCGAGCTGCCCTCGGCGCAAGCGGAACGTGACTGTCTCCTCGGCCAACTGCTCCGGAGTCAATTTTTCCAGGAAGCGCGTGATGCGGGTGATGATGCCGCGCAGTTCCATTTCCTTCTGCTTCTCTTGACCCCGGCGCACCAGGCGGTCGAGCGGGGCCCGCTCGTCCAGAACCTCGTGGGGACGCCCGAGGCGGGCAGCCTGTGGGCTGCCGGCCTCCACGCGTGCGGGAGCTGCCTGCTGCGCGCGCGTCCGCGCCGACTGCGAAAGACTCTGGTAGGCGGCCTCAATCTCCTCCGCCACCTCCTCGGCCTGGTCGAGAAGACGCCGCGTATCCTCGCGCACATGGCGAAGCTGCAGGTGGAAGAGCGTCTCAAAGTGGCGGCGAAAGGCCACGTTGAAGCGGATCACCGTGGCCAGCGCGCGCGGATGGTAGAACTCCTCGCCGAGATTAGTCTTCAGCGCCCGCGCCCGCTCCACCATGCGCGCTTGCACCAGATGATCGAAATCGCCGAAGTCGCCGATCATAGCGATCAAGGATTCGAACTCGTGCAGCATGATGCCGGCCGCATCACCCAGCGAGTCGCTGCGCAGTAAGCCGGCGCCCAGCTCCTCCACGGTGCGGGCCAAGGCCTCGGGTGTCGCCGCCTCGCCCCCCCCAGTGGTTTCCAAACCGAAATAGGAGGCCAGCAGGTAGTCGAGCTTGTCCCTGTCGCTTTCCGCATGCGGGTTCTTGCCCAGGTGGTAGCGAATCAAGATTTGCAGCGAGTCTCGTTCCGGCCGGCTTCTCTCGAGATAGGTGCGCAGTGTGAAGGGGCTGATGCCCAGGTCGCCCACGGCCAGCCATTGCCGCACCGACTCCAGCGCCGTTTCCGCCTGGTGGAGCAAGGGCTCGACTGCCCCGGCTTGGTTGCGCTTCGCCAGGTCGCGCGCCGAGCGCAGCGCGCTGTGGAGCTTGTCCCAGTTGGCCGGAAGCGGCTCGGACTTCACCGCCTCGCCCAGCAACCGCTGGTGCAAGGCCACCACGTGCTCCAACTGGCTGATCTCGGCTTCGAGAACTTCAATGCTGTCGGCGAGCGACACCTGTGTACACTCTCTCAGTAAAATGAACCTGCTCCGCCCGGCGCGGCAGGGAGATTCTAGCCCCGTCGCCCGCAAAAGAAAACTAACGGTTTGGGTGGACTGGTTTGACTGTCTCTAAGGCGACCCGCTAGGATGCTTGGAAGCGCCGAAATGACAACCACACCCAAGCAACGGCGTACCGCAACAACGGGCTGGCGGCTCTTGCTCAGCGCCGCTCTGCTCACGGGATGCAGCGGGCCGATTATTCCCCGCAGCCCGGAAGCCCTTTACGCTCTGGCGCAGGAGCAGATTGCCAACGCCAACTTCCGGCCCGCCGTCGACACTCTGGCGCGCGTGACGCGCGCCGACCCGCGCAGTGAACCCGCCCGCCGTGCTCGCCCACTGCGAATGGCTCTGCTCTCCGGGATGGCGCACGGCTTCGCCCATATGGGCGAGGACTATTTGGCGGGCTACCAGCAGGCCGGAGCCGCTGCTTATGCTTCCCAAATGCGCACCATGGCGATGGATTACTTCGGGCGGGCGCGCGGCCGCTCGATTGAACTCCTGGAAGCTCTTGACCTCATGCTGCACGAACCGGCCTCCGAGCCGCTGCGCCTCGACCTCCCCCGCCCCCAGCCCCCCGGCTCCTCCGCCACCGTTTCTAATCGTGTGAGGAGGGGGGAATGGGTGGAGGAAGCAGAAAGGCAACGGGTGGAAACGGACACAATCCGGCAACAATTCGGCAACTTTCCAACATATTCGGGGATGGCGGCAGGGGCGGGAACGCCGGTCGAAATAGCGCCGGCGGCGTTCTACCTGGGGGTGGCACGGGACATTCTGGAGCTGAGCAAGATTTACCGCCCCGAGGCGCTGAACGAGCGGCGCATGCTGCGGTTGTTCACCGAGCGCGCCGCCACCGCCGCCCAGCGGGCCGCCGAGCTGGCGCGGGAAAAAGGCGACCCCAAGCTGGAGGCCGAAAGCCAGCAAGTCCTGGCGCAATGCCAGGAAGCCCTCAAGAAGATGTAAGGCCCGCCCCTCGGCGACGACCGTCCGGCGGCTCACGTTTTGGCCCGGCGGGCGTCTAACGAGAGAGGCAGGCCGAACGCCACTAGAGATGGATGGAACCTGCTTGGAACTAGTCGGACGAGTGCCTGACGCCGTCCCGCAGCCAGACACGCTGGACGAGCGCGCCCTGATCCGGCGCGCCCAGCGCGGCGACCGGGCGGCTTTCGAAGAACTCGTCCGGCTGTACGAGACGAGGGTGCTGCGCCTGGCGCTGCACCTGGTGCGCTCGGAGGACGAAGCGCGGGATTTGTATCAGGAGTCGTTCTTGAAGATCTATCGCTCACTGCACCGTTTCCGGTTCGAGGCGCGGTTCTCCACCTGGGTCTACCGGGTGGTGACGAACGTCTGCCTCGACCACCTGCGCCGCGCCTCCCGCCGCCGCGAGAAGCAGGCGCCGGAAACGGAAGAAGGCCAGCCGGAGTTTTTCCAAACCGTGCCCGAGGAGCGCCCCGGGCTCAACCCCGAGCGGGCCTTGCGCGGCAAGGAAATCGGGCGGCGCCTGGACGCCGCTCTGGGCCGGCTGAGCCCGCGGGAGCGGCTGGTGTTCGAGCTGAAGCACTACCACGGGATGAAGCTGCGCGCCATCGGCGAGCACTGCGGCACCAGCGAAGAAACGGCTAAGAATTCTCTGTTCCGCGCCACGCAGAAGCTGCGCGCGGAGCTAAGAGGTTTGTTGTAGGAGGTTCATCATGGACTGCAAGCGAGTGGAAGAAAACCTCCCGCTCTACTTCTACGACGAGCTGGGCGGCGAGCCGCGCGCGGAGATGGAGGCGCATCTGGCCGCCTGCCCGCGCTGCGCCGCCACGGCCGAGGAGCTGCGCCGGCTGGGCGCGGCCCTGGCGGCCCGGCCGGTGGGCGAGCCCTCGCCTGACCTATTGGTCCGCTGCCGCTACGAGCTCGAAGAAGCCCTGGACCGCGAGAGCACCGGCTGGCGGGCGCTGGCGCGCAGCGGCTTCGGGCTCTGGCCCTCGGGCTCGCCCCTGCGAGCCACGGCGGCGCTGGCCATTCTCCTGGTGGGTTTTTCCCTGGGCTGGGCGATGCGCCAGCAGGCCGTCACGCCGGCGCCGGGACAGGGTAACGGGGTCTCGGCCTGGATGGGCGCTGACCTGAGCAACATGCGCATCAACGGCATCAGCCGGGTGACCCCCGACCCGCAGACGGGCGAAGTGCACATCACGCTGGACGCCGAGCGCCGCCTGACGCTCGAAGGGTCGCTCGACGACGCCCGCATCCAGCAGGTGCTGCTCTACGCCATGAAGAGCTACGACAACCCCGGCATCCGCCGCGACACTCTGGAAGTGCTGCGCCAGCACGGCGGCAACCCCACGGTGCGCGCAGCCCTGCTCTACGCCTTGCGCAACGACCCCAATGACGGCGTGCGCCTGGAAGCCTTGCAGGTGGTGGACGAGCTGGTCTGGAGCCCCGAAGTGCGCCAAGTTCTGCTCGAAACCTTGCTCAAAGACAACAATGCCGGCGTGCGCGTGGCCGCCATCAACACCTTGCTCCAACACGCCGATGCGGAAGTCCTGCCCACGCTGCAACAATTGGCGAATGAAGATAAGAACCCCTATGTGCGGCTCAAGTGCGCCAACGCGGTGCGCGAATTGAGCCGGGGCGAGTTTTAGGAGAGTCGAATGCGTTACCGTCTCCTGGGTCTCGGGTCGCTGGTTCTGGGGCTGGCGAGCCTGCCGCTGGCCCCGCCGCTGCCGGGGCAGGCGGCGCAACCGCCGCTCAGCGTTGAGCGGGGCCAAATCGAGCGCGAAGGGCGCACCTGGGTGGAGCATGTCCAGTGCTTGGCACCGGTCGCGGAAGGTGGGCGGCTGGTGCTGCGCACCGACATCGGCTCCATCGTCGTCACCGTAGGGCAAGCCAACCGCCTGGAATGCGTGGTGCGTCTGCGCGCCTACGCCTCGGACGAAGAGGAGGCGCGGCGGCAGCTGGGCCGCTTCGAGGTGGGCCTGCGCTCGCTCGAGGGTGGCGGCGTCAGCCTGCGCGGGCGCGTCACCGATTCCACGCCCGACGCCAAGAGCAAGTACGGGCACTGGAAGCACCGCGACTCGTTGCGCCTGAAGGTGGACTACGAAGTCCGCGTGCCCCTGCGCTTCAACCTGGATCTCGAGACCAGCGGGGGCGAAATCGAAGTCGAACAGTTGCAGGGCGAGTTGCAGGCGGTCACCGCGGGCGGCAGCATCCGCAGCGGCGACGTCAGCGGCCCGGTGCGGGTGGAAACCGCCGGGGGCGGCATCTTTCTCGGTAATCTCGGCCAGCGGGCCGAAGTGCGAACGGCCGGCGGCGGCATCCGCGTGGGAGACGTCCAGGGCGACGCCGTGCTGGAGACCAGCGGCGGCGAAATCGTGGCCGGAAAAATCGCCGGCACCGGCCGGGTGACCACAGCCGGGGGCGACATAGTGGTGCGCGCCTCGGGGGGCGATCTCACCGCCGAGACGGCCGGCGGCCAGATTCACATCGGAGAGGCGGGTGGCAGCGTGCGCGCCGAAACCGCCGGGGGCAGCATTCAATTGGATGCTACACGCGGGCCCGTCCAGGCGGAAACCGCGGGAGGTTGCATCAATCTCGACCGCATCGCCAGCGGGGTGCGAGCCGCGACCGTAGCCGGGAAAATCAGCGCGCGCTTCACCGCTAACCGGGCCAGTTTCATCGCCTCGCTGCTGGAAACCGCCTTCGGGGATGTGGAGGTCTATCTGCCCGCCGACCTGCCCCTGACCATCGACGCTCTCATCGAAAACGCCAGCGGCCACACTATCGTCAGCGACTTCCCGCTTCAGGTCCAGGGCGACCAGCGCAGTTACCAGGGCGAGCCGCGCACGGTGGAAGCCAAGGGGCAACTGAACGGCGGCGGCGAGGTGCTGCGCATCCGCACCACCGGCGGCAACATCGAAATCCGGCGCCTGGACATGGCCCAGATGCAGCAGCTCCAGGAAAAGAACGAGTCGATCTGGAAGCGCCTGTTCGAGAGGGAGAAGCGGCGTGAAGAGAGACGCGAAACGCGCCCGCCCAAGCCACCGACACCACCCAGTCCGCCCACCGAGGAGGAATAACCATGAGGCGCCGACTCTCCTTCCTGCTCTTGTTGCTGGCTGTGGTGGCTCTACCCACTGCGGCCGCCAGCCTGGAGACCTGGACAGCCAGCTATCCCCTGCCGGCAGGCGGCCGGATTTCGCTCGCCAACGTGCAAGGGTCCATCTGGATCGAGGCCTGGGACCAGCCGATGGTGGAATTGAGCGTCAGCAAAGCCACTGAGGGGACGAACGAGCGGCTGGCGGAGGTCGAGGTGGCCGTGGAGCGCGGCAACGATTGGCTCCGCATACAAACTCTGTATCAGGGCAATGCCGAAGAGCCGGTGACGGTGGATTACCACCTGCGCGTCCCCCGGCAGGTGCGCCTGCAAGAGCTGCGCACCGTCAACGGCAACGTGGTGGTGCGCAATGTGGAAGGCGTGGTGGAAGCCCGCACCTTGAACGGCCACATCGAAGAAACCGGCGTGGCCGGCAGTGCGGTGGCTCACAGCGTCAATGGCAATATCACTGTAGCCTTGCGGCGCTTGCCGGAGAAGACGGGACACCTAGAACTCGAAACCATCAACGGCGACATCCGGCTGCTGCTGCCGGCCTCCAGCCATGCCGATCTGGACATGAGCACGGTGGCCGGACAGATCGAAAGCGGCCTGGCGCTGGCGGCCAGTGGCGTGCCCGGCGAAACCGCCCTGCGCGCCCGCCTGGGGCGAGGGGGCGTGCCGGCCCGCCTGCGCACCATCCGCGGAAACATCTATGTGGGAGAAAACGAAGACCTGCTGTGAAGAATCGGTTTGAGGGAGCAATTCTCAAAAGGAAGGGAAAGAACCATGATGAATAAGCGTGCAATGAAATGGTGGCTGCTGGGCGGGCTGCTGCTGGTAGGGACGGTGGTGGTGGCTGTGGCCCAGGAGAAGGCCCCGCGAGCGAGAACGAAAGGCCCGGGGGGAATGGCCTGGGCGATGGCCTTCAGCGGCGGCTCGCGGCTCGGGGTCAGTATCGGCGACGTCACTGCCGACAAGGCTAAGGAGCTCAAGCTCCCCGGCGAATACGGGGCCCTCATCGAAGAGGTGGAGGAAGACAGCCCGGCGGCCAAAGCCGGCCTCGAGGCCAATGACGTCATCCTCAGCTTCGATGGCGAGCGGGTGCGCAGCACCGAGCACCTGGGACGTCTGGTACGGGAGACGCCTCCGGGACGAGCGGTCAGCGTGCAGGTGAGCCGCGGCGGGCAAACGCGCACCGTTACGGTGACGCCGGAGAAGATGTCCGGGCGCATGATGCCCGAAATCCACATGCCCGAGATCAACATCCCCAAAATCGAAGTGGGGCCAATGCCCGACTTTAACTTCGAGCTTTTCCGCCGCGGGCCGCAGTTGGGGATTTCGGCCGACGAGCTGACCCCGCAACTGGCGGAGTACTTCGGGGTCAAGCAAGGCAAGGGGGTGCTGGTGCGGGAAGTGATGACCGCCAGCGCCGCCGAGAAAGCGGGCTTGAAGGCGGGCGATGTCATCATCCGCATCGATGACGAAGATATTTCCGATGTGGGCGACCTGCGCCGGGCTCTGCGGCGCTCGCACGAAGGCAAGCCCGGCGGCGAGGCGCAGGCCAGGCAGGCCACGCTCACCATCGTGCGCAACCGCGCGGAGCAGACGGTGAAGGTCGAGCTGGAAGAGCCGGAGCGGCCGGCCCGCCGCGGCGTCGCTGATGAGAACGGAAGCTTTAACTTCAACTTCAACGAGGACGGAGAGGACGTCACCGCGGCTCTGGCCGAGGCCGGCGAAGCCCAGGAACAGGCGATGCAGGAGATGCTCGAGGCGCAGCAGGAGCAGTTGCAGGGACAGTTGCAGGAGCAATTGCAGGCTCAGGAAGAGCAGTGCGAGCAGATGCGGCAGCAGCTCGAGCAACAAATGCAGCAGCAGGAAGAGCAGTTGCGCCAGCAAATCGAGCGGCAGGAAATTCAGCAGCGGCAGCAGCTCGAGCAGAAGCTGCGGCGCGTGGACCGGGTGCGCGCCGCCACCGAGATCATCTAAGAGTCAGGACCCAGCTCAGCGCTACAAATCGTAGCTCAGTCCTTCTGCGCCGCCAGCCGGCAGAGGCGTTGGAACTGAGGGTCGTCGTGCAGGCAGGCCAAGTCGGGGTCGCGGGCCGCCCAATCGAAGGTGCCGTAACCAGCTTCCACCGCTTTCTTAAACATTTCTAAAGCCTCTGCCTTTTTCCCCAGAATTCCGTACGTGCAAGCGGCATTGTAAAGCACATTCGAGTCCCCGGGCCGCAGCGCGACCGCTGTCTGAAGGTGTCGGACCGCATCCTCTTCGCGTCCCTCGTCCGCATAGTTGCTCGCTAGCAGAATCCGAGCACGGACATCCTCGGGAACCAGCTCCAACTGCTGCTCCAGGGCGCGCATCCACCGTCCGCGAAGGCGCCCGGCAAGTTTGATTTGGCCGAGTCGCCCCGCCGCGTTCACTAACGGGACGTACACGTTGTAGTCGTCGCCGTTGGCTTCCACGGCGCGATCGGCGATCTTCAGAACTTCCTCGGACCGGTCGGAAGCAAAGTAGGCTCGCCCTAAAACCACGTACGCGCCTTCACAGTCGGGTTTGTGTTCAATGGCAAGTCTTGCGTAGTGGATGGCGTCGTCATATTTTTGCTGGGCGTAGTACAGCCGCGCACGAGCCGCCAGAACCTCGGGGAGTTGCGGATCCAGTGCGAGAGCGCGATCGCAGGCGGTCAGCCCCTTTTCGATCCACTGCGGATGCTGCTCGCGATATTCATAGATGAGCCCGCAGACCTGGGCGATGCCAGCATGGGCGAGCGCGAAATTGGGATCGAGCTTGATAGCCTGCTCGAACATCTGTAAAGCAAAATCCAAGCTCTCGCGTCGGGCATAGCTGCGCCCGCGCAAATAGGTGTCGTAGGCCTGAAGGTTTTCGGTGGGCTTGCGCGCGATGGTCTTTTCTTCCTGCGGCGAAAGCGTGATCCGCAGGGCCTGGGCAATGCTCCGCGCGATTTCGTCCTGAATGGCGAAGATGTCTTCGAGTTGCCGGTCGTAGCGTTCGGCCCAGACCGAGTGGCGGGTGCGCGTCTCCACCAACTGGGCGGTGATGCGCAGGCGGTTGCCGGCCCGGCGGATGGTCCCTTCCAGCACATAGGCCGCGTGCAATTCCTGTCCAGCTTGCGGCGCGGTCACCGGCTTGTCGCGATAGGCAAGCATCTCCGAGCGGGGGAAAACCTGAAGCTGGCTGATCTTGGACAGTTCCGTGACGATGTCTTCGGTCATGCCGTCCCGCAGGTATTCGTCTTCTTTGGCGCCGCTCAGGTTTTCAAAATAGAGAACCGCAACAGATTTTTCGGAGGTCGCGGGGGCTGCCTGCGGGGCGGAGGCGGCAACCGCGGCCAACCCTGCTTTCGACGCGGGCTTGGCGGCCAGTTCGCGGTCACGCTTCAGTCGTTTCAGGTCGGTGCGCAAGTCCGTCGCCGCCTGGTAGCGGAGGTCGCGATCTTTTTCCAGCGCCTTATTGATGATGCCTTCGAGCTCGAGGGGCAGCTCGGGATTCAGACGCAGCGGAGATTTAGGCGTGTCGTGGAGAATGGCATCGAAGATCATGGCGGACGTGTTCCCCTCGAACGCCACCCGGCCGGTGGCCATCTCGTAAAGCACGGCCCCGAGCGAAAACAGGTCGGTGCGGGCATCGAGCTCTTCTCCGCGCGCCTGTTCGGGGGACATGTAGGCAATGGTGCCGAGAGCGGTTCCGGGACTGGTCAAATGGTCTTCGGAAACCGCCGTGGCCTCACCGGACGCTCCCACGCCTTCCGCCATGCGGTGCCGGGGGCCCAGCTTCGCCAGTCCGAAGTCGAGAATCTTCATCTGGTCGGATTTGGTCACGAAAATATTGGCGGGCTTGATGTCGCGATGGGTGATGCCCCGGGCATGGGCGGCGTGGAGGGCATCGGCAATTTGAATCGCCAGCTCGAGAAGTGGATCAATCTTGAGCGGCTTGCCTTCAATTCGCTGCTTGAGCGTCTCGCCCTCCAGCAGTTCCATGACAATGAAGGGCTGGGCCTCGTGCTCGTCCACTTCATAAATGGTGCAGATGTTGGGATGATTCAACGCCGCGGCCGCGCGCGCTTCGCGCAGAAAGCGGTCGAGCGCCAGCTTGTCGTTGGTTGCCTCGGGCGGGAGGAATTTCAGAGCTACAGGACGGCCCAGCACCGTATCGGTAGCCCGGTACACCACACCCATACCACCGGAACCCAGCTTGCCGGTGATGCGATAGTGCGAAATTGTGCTGCCGATGATGGAAGAAGGCTGACCCATGAGGGGCGGAATGCTATTTCATAGGCGAAAGCGAGTCAATCCCGAGCCCCGATTAGCTATTGAGCTAAGAGCCTGGCTCGGGCAGCACTTCGACTCCTGGCTGCTAAAGGAGCGGAGGGGGCTTACGGCGCGGAAAGGAATCGCAGGATCTCGCGCATCAGCCGCTCTCCCTGCTCGGTCTGGAAAATAAACTGGGCGTGCGCGGAGCCGTCGAGGATCACCAACTCTTTCGGCCCGGGAGCTTTCTCGTACTGTTCGCGAATCTTCACCAGCCGCACCACGCCATCCCCTCGCGTGTCGTCGCGGCTTACGATGAATAGTTTGCGCCCTTTGAGTTTCTCGAGCGGGCCGCCCGCCAGGGAAGCCAGGGATCCGAGAAACACCACGCGATCAATCTCGCCGGGCTCGGCATGAATTGACGCATCACCCGCCGCACTGCCTCCCATGCTCCCCCCGACCACCGACACGCTCTTCGCGCCCGTCTCTCGTAGGTAGCGGACCGCGGCCAGCACGTCGAAGTGGAGCGGGGCACTCAGAGGGTCGGACTGGCCGGGGCCTTGCGACTGGCCGTAGCCGCGGAAGTCGATCGCCAAAACGTGAAATCCTGCCGCGGCCAGCGCCCGCGCCTGCTTCTCCCAACTCTCTTTGTTGAAACGGCCCCCGTGAGCCAGCACCACGCCGCGATCGCCTTTTCCGTACAGGTCGGCGTAGACCAGCCCTCCGTCCTGGGTCGGAAAGGAGACGCGCTCCTGCGCCGCGGCCAGCCCCGCGAGCATAAGAATCGCTATGACGGCTTTAACGATGGGCATGCCGCAATTGTACTGCCCGCGGGAATGACTATCAAAGTACGCGGCGCGGGACTTGGACCCCGCTTTGCGGGGCTGCAGCCGCACGAAGCGCCCCGCCTCGGTCACCCAGAGCAGCAACTGACACAGGCGAGTCTATTGCGGGAGGTTCATGCGGCGCAGCAGGTCGCGGTAGCGCGGGTCGTCGCGGAGGGAGGCAAAAGCCTCAACGACCTTCAGATATATGAGCCCGCTAGAATGCTCCTGAAAAGCCTTCTCCAGCCAAGCAAGGGCCTGGTCATTATCTCCCAAGCAGGCATAATTCACGGCCATGCTGAGAGGTGAATAATATTTCTGGCGGAAAAGCTCCTTTATCTCGGCAAGAACCCGCCGCGCCTCTTCCTTTCGCCCCGCGCGGGCATAGAGGCAAATGAGATCGCCCCTATATTCAGGACTGTTGCTCAGCAAAGCCAGCCCTCTTTGAACCGCGGCCAGCGCTTCTTCGTGCTTTCCGGCCAGGGAGTAGGTGGTCGCGAGTTCGAAATGAGCGCTGGCGAAATTCGGGTCCAGTTCGATAGTTTTCTTGAGTTGAGTGATGGCCTCGTCGTAGCTTCGGCTGCGCCGGAGCTGTTGCCCCAAGTTCCTATTCATCACCAAGGAGAGTGGGTCGAGCTCCACGGCTCGTTTGATTTCGGCCAGGGCTTCTTCCTGCCGGCCCATGTTGTTCAGGAAAATCGCATACCACTGATGGGCGGTGGTGTAGGCGGGGTTGAGCTCAATGGCCCGGCGATACTCTTTTTCGGCGCCCGCCCAGTCCCGCTCGTATTCCTTGACAGTGGCCAGCGAGGCATGAGCTTCAGCCAGAGACTCATCTAGTTCAAGAGCTTTCATAACCGCTGCTTTGATGCGGGGGTAGGCTTCCTGGCTGGAAAGGAGTCCTTCGTCTTCGAGCACTATGGTGCTGTCGGCCAGCCCGGTGTAAGCCAGTGCGTAGGTGGGATCTTTCTCAATGGCCTGCTTGAAGAACTCGAGACTCTTGCGAAGGTCGTCCGGGGTGCGTTTGTTCCAGTAGAAACGCCCCTTGAGGTAAAGCTGGTAGGCCTCGGTGTTCTCGGTGTAGCGTTTGGTGAGGCGAGCTTCTTCCGTGGTGGTAAGGTGCAGGCGGAGTGTTTGCGAGATTTCGCGCGAGATGTCTTCCTGGATTGCCAGCACATCAGCCAGCTTGCGGTTGTACTGCTCGCCCCAGAGCTGCGATTCACGGGTGATATCGATGAGCTCGGCCCCGATGCTCAAGCTGTCGCCTCGCTGCACGACCCTTCCCGTTATCACCGCCCGGACCTTGAGCTCACGCCCGACGGTTTCGGGGTCGGCCTCTTTCCCCTTGTAGCGGAACACCGTGCTGCGGGGAACGACGCGGAGGCCGGAAACTTGCGAGAGGCTGTTGATCAGGCTTTCGGTGAGGCCGTCGCTCAAATACTCCGTTTCAGGGTCGCCGCTGGCATTGACAAAGGGAAGCACAGCAATGGAATCAATGGCTTCGCCGCCGCGCGCCGGTCCGACCAGGCGATAAAGACCGTAGCCCGTCCCGGCCAGCGCCACGGTTAGCGTGACGCCCACCAGCAACAGCCCTCTCTTATGTCGCTTGGCCAGGCTG
>CAYTXK010000015.1:769-19819 GCA_964441645.1 uncultured Acidobacteriota bacterium | reverse complement strand
TATCAAAGAGATACACCGAACAGGCCAGCAGCAGCGCCACGAGCGATTCCCCGGGCCAAAGCGACCCGCCGGCCAGCTCAACCACCAGCATCGCCAACAGCAGTCCCAAAAACAGGCTGCCGGTGTCGCCCATGAAGGTCCGTGCGCGCGGAAAATTGTGCGGCAGGAAGCCCAGCGAGCTTCCCGCCACCAGCAAGGCCACCAGCGCCGCCGTCTGATTCCCTCCTAACCACGCGAAGCAGAAAAAGAAAAGCCCATACAAGGCGGCAGTGCCGCCCGCCAACCCATCAATGCCATCCATGAAATTGAAAATATTGGCGAAGCCTGTCAGCCACAGGAGCGTTACGGGAATTGCCAGGACGCCAAAAGGAATCGGCCCCACGAACGGCACCGAGAGGGCCTCCAAGCGCCAACCCCAGGCGACCACCGCCAACGCAATGAGTAACTGAAAAAGATACTTGGGAGCAGCCGGCAAACCGTGCCAATCGTCATAGAAGCCGACGGCCGCCATGGCGCCGCCGACCAGAATGACGAAGACCATTTCGCGCCCGTCCGGGCGAACCGTGGGAAACCCCAGCGAGGCCAAGAGCCAGGCCAGCACGAAGGCGACCAAGAACCCCGAGACAATCCCGATGCCGCCCACACGCGGCATCGCTCCCGTGTGCGAGCTGCGCGGATTGGGCATATCGAGGATTCCGCGGCGCATCGAGAAGGCGATGCTCAGCGCCGTCGCGGCGTAGGCCACGGCGGCGCTGGCAAAGAAGGGCAGCGCGAGCGTGATCTCGGAACTCAATTCTTTGCCGCTCGAAAAACAGTTGGCGTCACGGCCTGGTTACCGGGCGGCTGACCGCGATAGGACAGGGGAAGCCTTGTGACCACCGCGCAAAGCGGCCATGGTTTGCTCCCAGCCTTCGGCCAAACCCATCTGTGGCGCAAACCCAATCTCGTTCCGTATCCGCTCGGCTCGCACCGCGATATCTTCTAAAAACTTGTCCACGAGGTCGGTCAAGTGGAACGGGTGGCCCAGCAGCTTCGGCACGACGTCGGCCCCCGCCGCCAGCCAGCGTACCGGTTGCGGGGGAAGAGAAATGCGCGGCGGGCGGCGCCCCATGGCGGCGCAGATGGCTTCGATGACCTCTCGCTGCAAATGGATTTTTCCGTCACTCACATTGTAAACCCGGCCGGCGGCCTGGGGATGCCGGGCCGCGAGCAGCGCAGCGCGGGCAGCATCGCTGTCGTGTACGAGAGTGCGGCGGTTTTGCCCGTCGCCCAGCGGCAGAAACAGTCCCAGCCGCAGAGCCTTCACCAAGAGGGCGTAGTTTCCCCGCATACGGTGCCCGTAAATGGCCGCGAAGCGCAAGACAACTGCTAGAGGCGCATCCGCGGAAGAACGTCGGCCCGCCAAGACCACCTCTTCTCCCGCCAGCTTGCTTTCGGCGTAGAGGCTCTGTGGGTTGGGAGCGCTGGTTTCATCCACGGTTCGTCCCCGGCTCGGACCGTAAACGCCGATGGAGCTGAAATACACCAAGCGTTCGACGCCCGCAGCCCGGCACGCCTCCACCAAACGGCGACTGGTTTCGACATGCAGGTCCCAGTAGTCGGCCCGCAGCGCGGGACTGGGATTGGGAACGTGCACCCTGGCCGCCAGGTGAAATACGAAGCGGGCTCCCGCGACCGCGCGCTCGAGAAAAGCTGGGTCGCGAATGTTCCCCGGACAGAATTCCGTTTCCGCCGGCAAAACGCCTGCGACCGGTGCCCGCCGCGCCACCACCCGCACACCCAAGCCCGATTCATGCAGATGCCGCACCAGTTCGGGGCCGACCGAGCCGGTGGCCCCGGTGACCAAGCAGAGTGGCTTTTGCATGACCGTTCTAACTTCGCCCCATGCCGTAGTAACGGAAGCCGAGGCTTTTGGCGCGGGCAGCATCGAAGACGTTGCGGGCATCGACCAGAACCCCGCCGCGCATCGCATGCTTAAGCTCTGCCAAATCCAGATTGCGGAATTCATTCCATTCCGTCGCCACCACCAGGGCGTCCGAGCCCTCGGCTGCTTCGCGGGCGTCGGAGCAATAGCGCACCCGGTCGGAGGTCAACAGCGGCCGCGCTGTGGGCAGAGCGGCCGGGTCGAAGACCCGCAGGGAGCAGCCTTCGGCCAGCAGGGCTTCGCAAATCTTGAGCGCCGGCGACTCGCGCACATCGTCGGTCTTGGCTTTGAAGGAAAGACCCAGGACGGCAATCGTCGCTCCCTTGAGCGAGCCCAACCCAGACTTCAACTTCTCCAGCACGCGCTGGTGCTGCTCGGCGTTGACGGCCAGAGCCGCTTCGACGGTCTTGAGTTCGGCGCCGTGCTGCCGGGCCATCTGCGCCAGCGCGCGGGCGTCTTTGGGCAAACAAGAACCGCCAAAGCCCGGCCCGGGGTGCAAGAACTTGGAGCCGATGCGCGGGTCGAGACCCAGGGCGCGAGCGACCACGTGCACGTCCACCCCCTGCCCGATGGCATCGCACAGGTTGGCCAGCTCGTTGGCGAAGGACACCTTCAAGGCAAGAAAGCCATTGGAGGCGAGCTTGATCAGCTCGGCGGTCTCCCAGGTGGTGAAGACAAAGGGCGTGGCGATGAGGTAGAGCGGCCGGTAGATCTCCTCCATGTTTTCCGCCCCCCGCGGCGACGCGG
Organism: uncultured Acidobacteriota bacterium; assembly: GCA_964441645.1. Lineage (GTDB taxonomy): Bacteria > Acidobacteriota > Terriglobia > Acidiferrales > 2-02-FULL-67-57 > CAYTXK01. The sequence continues at coordinate 17,148 of CAYTXK010000015.1, read as the reverse complement.
TTCCGATGACCACCCGGTTGGGATGAAAAAACTCTTCTACCGCCGAGCCTTCGCGGAGGAATTCGGGATTCGAGACCACCTCGCAGCGCAGCGGCGGGCGCAGGGCCTGGTTCAAGCGCTGGTCGAGCTGCCGCGCCGTGCCCACGGGAACCGTGCTCTTGATGACTACGACTTTGGAGTCGTTCAGAGTGCCGGAAATAGCGTCGGCGGCTGCCCAAAGCCGGCCGAGGTCGAGCGTTGCGTCGGGCCGGCTGCCCGTAGCGACGGCGACGAAAATTACGGAGGATTCCCGCACTGCCGCGCCCGGGTCGGCGGTGAAGCGCAAGCGGCCGCGCTCGAGGTTGCGGTGGACCAGTTCCTCCAGCCCGGGCTCATAAAGAGGGACTTTTCCGCCCTGCAAGAGCTCAATCTTCCGGGCATCAATGTCGGCGGCGGTGACCGTGAGCCCGAAGTCCGCCAAGCCTGCGGCGGCCACCAACCCCGCATACCCCGCTCCGATTACGGCAATGTGCACGTGTCGGATTCCCTCGCCCGCTTGCGGGCGGGATTTACAAGCAGCGGCGTAGCGCGATAGAGTCTCAATCTCTTTCTGCGCGAGAAAGCACTTCGATGCGAATCCTGGTCACAGGCGCCGCCGGCTTCATCGGCTCTCATATTGCCGAAGCCTACCACCGAGCCGGGCACGAAGTCATCGGACTCGATAACCTCAGCACCGGCCGGGAGGAAAACCTCCCGTCGGAGGTCTCGCTCTGGAAAACGGACTTGCTGAATGAGCCGGAACTGGAGCGGCTGTTCCACGAGTTTCGGCCGGAAATCATCAGCCACCACGCCGCCCAGGTAAACGTTCGCCTCTCCTGGGACGAGCCGCTGGCCGACGCGCGCGCGAACATCCTGGGGTCGCTGGCCTTGCTGCGTCAGGCGGTGCGCGGAGGAGTCAAGCAGATTATTTACAGTTCGTCGGGGGGCGCCATCTACGGCGAACCGCTGCGACGGCCGGTAGCGGAAGACCACCCCATTCGTCCTCTCTCGAATTATGGAGCGAGCAAGTACGCGGTGGAGCTTTATCTCCAAGCCTTCAACGCCGCGAGCGGTCTGCCCTATCTGATTCTTCGCTATCCCAATGTGTACGGCCCGCGGCAGAACCCCGGCGGCGAGGCCGGAGTGGTAGCCATTTTTGCGACGCAGTTGTTGCAGGGAGCGCAGCCGCGGATCTTCGGGGACGGGACCAAGACCCGCGATTATGTCTTCATCAGCGACATCGTGGAAGCGAATCTGCGCGCTTTGCAGTACAAGCAATCGGGCGCGTTCAATCTCGGCTGGGGGAAAGAAATCACCGACCGAGAGGTGTTCGAGGGGGTGCGACGCGCGGTCGAGTCTTCGGTCGAGCCGGTGTATGACCAAAAACGCCCGGGAGAGATTGACCACATCTGCCTCGACGCCAGCCGCGCGCGCAGCGAGCTCGGCTGGACCCCGCAGGTGCCATTTCAAATTGGTGTTGAGCGCGTGGTGGACTACTGGAGATCAATGGCGGCCCGGGCGCAATAAGTCCGCGTAGAGGCGCTCAGTTTCAGAAAGCATGCGGTCCAGCGTGAACTCCTGGAGGGCGCGCTCACGACCCGCCTGCCCCATTGTGCGGGCAAGCGTCCGGTCGTCGAGCAACTGACGGATGGCGCGGGCCAAAGCGTCAGGATGGTTAGGCGGGACCAGGATGCCGGTCTTCCCGTCCTCGACAAGCTCGGAAACGCCCCCGACGCGAGTCGCCACCACCGGCAGGCCGGCGAACATGGCTTCAATCACAACCAGGGGCAAGCCTTCCCATCGCGATGGCAGGACGAAGATCTCTGCGCTAGCCAAGAGGCTAGGAACATCCGTCCGATCTCCGCTGAAGATGACCCGGCGCTGCAAGCCATTCGCGGAAGCGAACTGTTGCACCTGGCGGCGCAGAGGCCCGTCGCCGACCCAGAGCGAAACGGCGCCTTCGACGGACAAGTGCCGGAGTGCTTTCAAGAGCGTAAGAGGAGACTTCTGGGGCTCGAGGCGAGCCACAGTAATGACGATGCGCGTGTCCAGCAATCCTAGCTCCCGCCGCACGTCTTCGCCCGCGGCGCGAAGATAGGGTTCGGGACTAATGCCATTCCGAATCATGGCGAGTTTGTACGCGGGGGCAATCCGGTAGCGCAGGGCGAGCTGGCGATCATATTCGGACACGCAGATGATTTTGGTTGTGTGCCGCGCCGCCCAGCGTTCAAGAGCGGGACCGACGAGGCGGCGCCAGCGCGCGGTGCCTTCGGTGAAGAGCCATCCGTGAGCCGTAAAGACCACCACGGGGACCCCGGCCCAGCGCGCGGTCAGTCGGCCCAGCAGGCCAGCTTTGGTGCTGTGCGCCGACACCAGGTCGGGCCGAACTTCTCGAATCACTTGCCGCAAGCCTTGCAACGCCCGTAGATCACCGAGGGGAGCGATTTGCTCCACCAGCCCGGGAACGATAGTGACCGGCACGCCCAGCGCGGCGGCCTTTTCGGTTAGCCAGCCCGTGCGGCCGGTGGCGAGATGGAAAGAGAAACGCTCGTGCAATCCTTCCATCAAGTTCAAAAGATAGACTTGGGCCCCCGCCAATGTGGGCCGGGTGATGATGAAGAGAACGGTGGGTTTCCTCATCTTGGGCCTTTCGAGAGTACGGAAGAAGGCGGCAGGGGACAAGCCCCTGCCCTACCCAAGCATGTGGCGAGGCCCGGCTATCTGTGAGAACATGTCCGCTGGCTGCACGCCCGGATGAGTTGGTGACCGCTTCAGGCATCCCCATTCCCGACGAAGTGACGCCTCCCCTGGGAGGAGTGCAACGCCAGCCGCTGGAGCGGAATTTTGCCTGGACGGTGGCCGGCAACGTCATCTACGGCGTATGCCAATGGGCGATGCTGGTGGCCATCGTCAAGCTGGGCACGGCGGAAATGGTGGGGAAATTCGCGCTGGGGCTGGCGGTGTCGGCGCCGGTTTACATGCTCACCAACCTCAATCTCCGCGCCGCGCAGGCGACCGATTCCCGCCACGAATACCGCTTCGGGCACTACCTGGCGGTGCGTCTGCTGGGAACGCTGGTGGCCCTCGCGGTCATCGCCGGCATCATCGGTCTCTCTCGCTACCGCCGGGAAACGGCGCTGGTCATCGCGGCGGTGGCGCTGGCGAAGGCTTCGGAAAGCGTGAGCGACCTCTTCTACGGGTTGTGGGAAAACCGCGAGCGCTTTTCCGCCGAAGCGGTGGCGCTCATCGGGCGCGGGCTGGGGGCGGTAGTCGCGCTGGTGGCGGCGCTCTTCCTGACAAAAAACCTGGTGCTGGCCATCCTGGCGTATGCCGGCTGGTGGATGGCGTGGCTGTTATCGTACGAGCGCAGCATGGCAAAAAAGATTTTGGCGAACGGCACTTCGCCGGAGGCGTTTCGCCCTGCCTGGCAGCCCCAGCGGCTGAAAGAGCTGGCGGCGCTATCTTTCCCGTTGGGGGCGGTGATGCTGTTGATTTCGTTGAACGCCAACATCCCTCGCTATTTCTTGGAGCATTATTGGGGCGAGGCGGCGCTGGGATATTTTGCCGCGCTGGCGTACATCCAAGTGGCGGGGACGATGGTGGTCAACGCCCTGGGGCAGGCGGCAGCGCCGCGCCTGGCCCATTATTACCTTAGCGATCGGAAGGCCTACGTGCGTCTGCTGGGGTGGATGGTGATCTTCGCCGCGCTTCTGGGGATGGGCGGGGTAGGCGTGGCTCTGGCGTTCGGTCAGCCGCTGTTGCGGTTGCTGTACCGCGCCGAGTATGCCGCCTATGCCGATGTGTTCGTGTGGGTGATGGTGGCGGGAAGCGTTCTGTACGTCGCGGGCGCGGTGGGGTTCGCCTACACGGCCACGCGACGCTTTCGCTCCTACCTGCTGCCGTTCGGGGTGAACACGCTGGTGGGAGTGGTGGCGGCGCCGTTCTTGGTGAAGGCGGCGGGGCTGACGGGGGCGGCGCTGACGGTTCTGCTGGTCGCTTCCGGACAGCTTCTGGCCACCGCCCTCTTGTTGCGGACCGCTCTGGCGCAGGACCGACGAGGGGCGTGAGCCGGCGGCGAGACTGCCTGCCGGCGTTCTTCTCAAGGCGCGGGTGAATTGCTAAACTGGCGTGTGGCGGCCGCCCTTGAGCCGCCGGCACGAGAGCTCGACCTTTGCGAACACGGCCCGAAAACCTCGCGAACACCGCCCGACCCCTGGCCTACAGACCCTCCGCGCCTGTGAGGCAAGCAACCGTGCCGAGGGAGTACCCGCGGCCACAGCGAGGGGATTACATCGTGGCCGGCGCGGCCACCGGCGTGATCGTGCTTTTCTTCATGGCCTGGGAACCAGAGACGATTCACTGGTTTCTCTTTCCCCTGTTTGCCTGCGGGGTGCTAGCCGGAGTTGACGCGGTGCGGTGGGCGCGAGGACGCTTCGACACCTTTGACCCCAAAGCGTTAGTGGGAATCATTTCCTTCTACGGCTTTTTCCTGGCGCCGCTGCTGCACGTCACCTGGGACCGCTACGGGATCCTGGGCGACCTCACGGTGTCGGGAGACTGGCGGTACTGGCTGGGGGCGATGGCCGGGCTGAACGCGGCCGGGTTGCTCTGTTATCAGACGGCGCAGAATCTTGTCTTTTCGAAGACGCGGCCTTCGCGGCTGAAGCTGGAGCTCAATTCGGAGACTTTTCCGCTGTTTGCCACCTACACGCTGGCCCTCACCGTCCTGGGTCAACTGTATTTCCTCGGCCAGGTGGGGGGCTTCGAAGGCCTAATCCGGCTCAAGGAAACCGACCCGGACGCCTTTCTGGGGAAAGGGTGGTTGCTGACCTTCGCCTGGCCGATGACGATCGTGTCCTTTATTACCATCACCTGGCTGATCACGCGGACCGGCTCGGCGCGGAAAGGCCGGTTGTTGGTGGGCCTGGCGTTGGTGGGAGTGTTCGGGGCGCTGCACTTCTTTGTGGTGGGCTTGCGCGGGAGTCGCGCCGAGGTGGTTTGGGCGCTGTTCTGGATGGGAGGCATCCTCCACTAGCGGTACCGCAAGGTGACTCCTGGATTGGCGATTTTCGGAATGAGCGTTCTCGTGGCCTTCATGTATTTCTACGGCTTTTACAAGGAGAGAGGCGGGGGTGAAGCGATAGAAATGGTGCTGACGCCGGGCGCCTGGATGGAGGCCCCCGGCTACCTGCGGGACTACAAAACCCTCTTGCTCCTCGACCTGGCCCGCGCCGACGTGAATGCCTGCCTGCTAAACAATCTCGTAGAATTCCCGAAAGCCTACGAGTACCGGTGGGGACTCACCTACGTAGGGGCGGTCACGACCGTAATTCCGAAAAACCTCTGGCCCAACCGGCCGGAGTTCAAGAAGGATGCCGGCACCGACGCCCTCTACGGCAAGACAATCCCCTGGGAGTCGCGGCGGGTGTATGGGCTGAGCGGGGAAGCCATGCTGAATTTTGGGCCGTGGGGTGTGGCGCCGGTCTGGGGTTTCTTCGGCCTGGTCATGGGGTGGTACCGGCGAAAACTTGTGACCTGGGAGAAAGACGATGTGCGTATGCTGCTGGCTCCCTTCCTGACACTGCTTTTCGTCGTGCGGCTCATCGGTGACTCCGACAACCTGGTTTTCACGGCGGTCAGTGAAGGAGGGGTGGCGACAGCTTGCCTCTTGCTTTCCTCGCGTTTCCTCCACCTCCAGAGCCAACCCGAAAACGGATGAAAGTCCTGGTAGCCCTGGAACATCATTTTGGGCGCGGGTCCGACGGCGCCATTTATACAGCGGGCGCACCCCACTATTCTTTCTGGGAACGCTACCTGCGAGTGTTCGAGGAAGTGCTGGTGGTGGCCCGTGTGGGCGACAACCCGGAACTGGAAAAAAGCGGCCGGCGGGCGATGGGGCCCGGGGTGCAATTCTGTGCACTGCCCGACTACACCGGTCCCCGGGAATACTTGCGGTTTCGGCCGCAACTCAAAGAACAGATCGAGGAGGCGGTACGCGGATCGGACGCCTACATCCTTCGCGTCCCGGGTCAAGTGGGCACGCTGTGCTGGTGGACCATCAAGAAGCTCGGCCGGCCCTACGCCCTGGAGGTAGTGGGCGACCCGTGGGACATTTTCGCTCCCGGGAACGTGCCGGGCTGGTGGCGTCCCCTCTTCCGCCGTCTAGGAGCACGGACGCTGGCTGCGATGTGCCGCGGCGCAACGGCGGCGGCTTATGTAACCCAAGAGGCCCTTCCGCAGCGCTATCCGCCCGGCCCGGCGACCTTTGCCACCACCTATTCCGATACCGACCTCACCGGGGCCTTTGTGACCGAAGAGAATCTGCGCGAGCGGCTTCGCCGCCTAAAGGAGCTTGAGCCAGCGGGTGGAGCTCCGTCCCGGCCTTTGCGCGTGGGCTTGGTGGGAAGCATGGCGCAGCCGTACAAGGGCGTGGACACGCTTCTGCAGGCCACGCAGCTTTGTGGCGAGCAAGAGATCAAGCTGGAAGTGATGATTGTGGGGGAAGGGCGCTTCCGGCCCGCTTTAGAAGGGTTGGCGCGGCAACTGGGCGTGGACGGTCAAGTACGCTTCCTGGGACAGCTGCTCGCGGGAACCGATGTCTACAATTTCCTTGACGGTGTAGACATTTTCGCGCTCCCGTCCCGGGTGGAAGGCCTGCCGCGGGCGCTGCTGGAAGCGATGGCGCGGGGCTGTCCCTGCGTGGCGACTTCGGTAGGCGGCGTGGGGGAGTTGCTGCCGGAGGAGGATCGGATACCGCCGGGGGACACAAAGGCGCTGGCCCGCATGCTGGGGCGGTTGGCCCGCGACCCCCACAGACTGGGGGAAATGGCGCGGCGTAACGCGGAGAAGGCGCGAGAATACAGCCCCGAAATCCTCGCGGAACGCGGGCGGGTTTTCTACGACTTTGTGCGCCGTCATGCCCATACGGCCGAGCGGGCCGGCAACACCGCGGGAGATTGGGTGGAGTTCTCCATCCATGGCCTGGTCCGGCTCGCCCTGCCCAAGACCTTCCCGCACGGACGCGCCTTGCGTCACGAGCTTGAGCACTTCGAAGTAGCTCCCACCGGCCCGTGGGATATCCTGGTCGCCGAGCCGCGAGAGGCGGCGAGGTTCGCGGACTCGACGAGCGTTCTTGTGGATGTGCTGAACCCCCGGAGCCCCTCGACGGAAAACGGGGTGTTCTTTCTGCTGGCGAGGAACAAGGTTGTGGTGGGATGCAGTCGGGACCCGACGCCGTACTACCTACTGTTAGTGGCGTGGCTGCTGCTGCTCAAAGGCGCCGCGCTGGTGCACGCGGCGGCGGTGGCGGTAAAGGGGCGAGGAGTGCTGCTGCCGGCGCTGGGAGGAGTGGGCAAAACCGCGGCCGTCAAAGCGCTGTGCCAGGCGGGAGGAGCTTTTCTGGCAGACGACCTGGTCATTCTTTCCGAGAAGGGGGAGCTTTTCTCTTTCCCCAAGCCGCTTTTCCTTTATCCCTACCATCGGGCGTTGTTCCCGCACGTTTTCGAGAGGAAAACGAAGTTTGTGGTGCCGTCGTGGCTGACCCGGCCAGTGGCCGAGGTTCGCCAAGCGGTGCGGCCGTTGTTGCGGGCTTTCCCGCGCCTGGAGGATTTCGCGCGCCGCTACACGCCGGAGTATCTGCTCACGCCGGTACGGCAGGCGCTCCCCGAAGTTGAAATCGTCCCGCGAGCCGCCCTGGCTCTCACGCTGTTTCTCGAACGCTCGCCGCGAGCCAAGGCAGAGCTCGCACTCATGGAGAAGAAGGAGTTGGCGGCTAAGATGACGAAGATTCTTCATGCAGAACTTCCTGAACCAGCCCGCCAGGCGCTGACGGCTTGTTCGGCGGCGGGGCAGATTTCCCTGAGCGATTTCCTGGGTCGGATGGAAAGCGTGATCTCGGGAGGGGTGGCGTCGTCTCCCGCCTACCGCCTGGTGATCCCGGCCTCCTATGGCGCCGCCGAAACCGCAGCGCTGGTGGAAGAGAAAGTGAACTTGCTGCTCGGGCCGCCGGCCCAGAAGGCCCAGTAAGGGAAACGGGACGCGGACAAGCTGATGTACAGGCAAATAATTTCCGTTGTGAAGGAAAACACTCCCTGGCCGGTGAAGATTGTCGCAAAACTCATACTCTCTCGCCTACCGGTGAGCTATCAGTTTTGGGAGAGGCTCCATCTCTTCAAATATGGTGACATGGATCAGCCCGAGCATGCTCTGTCGCTATTTCGGGCGCATTTTGAAAGAGCCCCCTTGGCTCGAAAGCCAAGCGGGGGCTTTGTGGTTTTAGAGCTGGGGCCGGGAGATTCTTTATTTTCCGCTCTCATCGCCAAGGCTTTTGGGGCCTCCACTACCTACCTGGTAGATAAGGGGTCTTACGCCCGGGAGGACCTGAAATCCTACCGGGAGATGGCTGCCTTGCTCAGGGAAACAACGGGTTCGGCGATCGACCTGAACGGTTGCCGCACCCTGCAGGACGTCCTGGGCCGGTGTTCGGCGCACTACCTGACAGACGGAGTGGCGTCCTTGCGCAGCCTCCCGGAGGGCTCCGTGGATTTTATCTGGTCGCACCACGTCTTGGAGCACGTGCGTCGCGGCGAGTTCGTTCCTCTCCTGCGTGAACTGCGGCGAGTCCAGCAAGGAACCGGCAGTAGCTGCCACAGCATCGATTTGCAAGACCACCTGAGCGCGGCCCTGAACAACCTTCGTTTTCGGGAAGGGGTTTGGGAATCAGACTTCATGGCCAAGTCGGGTTTCTACACCAATCGCCTCCGTTACAGCGAACTGTTGCAGATTTTCCAGCAGGCGGGTTTCGAAGTGGAAGTGCTCAGTGTGGACCGGTGGCCGACATTGCCCACCGCGCGGGAAAAACTGGCGCCGCCTTTCAGAGACCTCCCGGAGGAAGAGTTGGCCGTTTCGAAGTTTTCGGTGTTACTAAGATGAAGGTTTGTTTCGACTTCGGCCCCAACCCTCCCGCCGAGACTCCCCCGCTCGTGGACGTTCACGAGCGACTGCGCTTGATGCGCGATGGCGTCATCAACTACCTGGGATTCTTGCTCTCTGGACTGGTGGGACTTTTCATGGTCCCTGTCCTGCTCTTCTACCTCGGGGCGGAATCCTATGGTCTCTGGCTGGCGGCGCTGTCGCTGCCGAGCTTAGCGGGCATTCTCGATCTGGGGCTGGGCGTCAGCGTGACCCGTGCCATCGCAGCCGCGGGGAACAATCGGCGCGGGGAAGCGGCCTCCTTCGTCTCGTCGGCCGGCAACGCTCTCCTCGTGATCGGTCTCGCCGGGGGGGCGCTGGTGGCGGCCTTGGGGATTCCCATGAGCCGAGCGCTCCATCTGTCGGCCGAAACGCAGGCGCTGGCCCCGAGCGTTTTTCTTCTGGCCGGGGCGGTGTTTTTCGCCAGCGGGTTGCTGCATTTCGCTCGCGCCGGGCTCTCCGGGCTGGGCCGGTTCGATGTGGCCAATGGGCTTGCGAGTGTTTATGTTCTGGTGGGCGCCGCCGGAACTCTGGCTCTCCTGTGGATGGGGCAACGATTGCTGGCGGTGGCAGCCTGGCAGGCGGCGAGTACGCTCGTGGCCGCCGTTGCCGCAGTGGCGGTTTTCGGTCGAATCGCGCCGCCCTTGCGCTTTCGCTTCGGGCATTTCGAGCCGGAGACCTTGCGCAAACGCTTGTCGTTCAGCCTGGGTAGTCAGCTCACCACCGCCGCGGTCAAAGTGGTGTGGGAGTCTCCTCCGCTGTTGATCGGCCTGGTGCGCGGCTCCTCGTCCATTGTGCCGTTCTACGTCGGGCAGCGATTTCCCGTGGCCATCTCTCAAGTCGCCTGGTGTGCCGCGGAAGTGCTCTACCCGGCCGCCAGCTCGGAAGGGGAACCCCAGGCGCGGTCGCGGACGCGGGAACTTCTCCAGCTTGGGATCCGCTGGATTGTGGTGCTGGTTCTCCCGCTGTGCGTGGGACTGTGGGTTCTCGCTCCCGCCTTGCTGCAAGCCTGGCTGGGAACGGTGCAGCCAGACACTTTGCTGGTGCTGCGCTTGACGACCGCGGCGGTGTTCGTTGATGCCGTGGGAGTGGGGGCGTTCTATGTGCTCTGGGGGCGAGGGGAGGCAAAAACCGTCTTCCAGCTCGTGGGGGCACTGGCGCTGCTCGAACTACCGCTGGGGGTGTGGCTGCTCAAAGAAATGGGCATTGCCGGCCTGGCCGTGGCGATGCTGGTTGTCTTGACGTTGGGGTCGGCGGCCTTCCTGTATTCCGCGGCGCGCGTCTGCGGGGTTCGAGTGGGCGCGTTGCTGGCCGCGGTGCCCCGCGGGCTGGCGCTCCCGGTCGCGGCCTGCGCAGCCGCCACGTGGGGAACCAGCCACCTCCCCAACCTCAACAGTTGGGCGACGGTGGTTTCCAGTTCGCTGGCCGGGGGCCTGGCCTATGCCCTGTGCCTTTACTTTGCGGGAGCGCGGGAAGAGGAAAGAACCCTATTGCGAGAGAGCGTTCAGTGGCCGGGGACGCTCGTCGGCACCGCCGCCCGAAAGCTGCGGCATCTGCTCCGCCACGTCGGGCCATGAAGATCTCGGTCGTTATCCCTACCTACAACCGCTGTCCCCTGTTGCGCCGCACTCTGCCCACCGTTCTGGAACAGGACTTCCCGGCGGAGCACTACGAGGTCATCGTGGTGGTGGATGGTTCGCAGGACGAAACCACCACATGGCTGCGCAGTCTCGCGCCTCGTTGCGCCTTGCAGATCCTCGAGCAATCCAACCGGGGGAAGAAGGCGGCCCTGAATGCCGGCGTCGAGGCGGCGCGAGGGCACTGGATCCTTTTCCTCGACGATGACCTGGTGTGTGACTCAAAACTTCTTTCCGAACACGCTCGGGCCCATGCCGACCACGACCCAGCCGTAGTGGTGGGACCCCTGTTGGTCGATCCACACGCCCCCCCCACGCTGGTGACGGAATGGATGCGCTTGAATCTCGATGCCTACTTTGAACCTTTGACACCAGAGTCCAACCTGCAAGGGCCCGAGAACGCCTGCGTCGGCCCCAACACTTCCTTGCCGCGCTCCCTCCTGTCGCCGGGCCCGGTCTATCACGACCTACTGTTCCCTCGGCGCCTCGAAGACATTGAGTTGGGCTTGCGCCTCCAGAAGCAAGGCGTTCGCTTCCTCTATCAGCCCCAGGCTGTGACCTACCATCCGCCCCATAAGCGGCTGGGAGAGATTCTGCGCGAAGCGAAGCTGGACGGCGCCAGTTTGTTCCAACTCTGCCGGAAGTATCCCGGCTACCGCGCCTATACCCCGTTGGCCCAGCTCGGCGGGGAACCCGCGTGGAAACGCTGGGCCCGGCAAGTGGCGACTCGCTGGCCAGTGGTAACCACGCTGCTCCTGCAACCAGTTGTACGGGCCGCGCAATCGATGAGCTGGATCCCGCCCGTCCGCCGTCGCGGTGCTCGCCTGGTGGAGGGCGCGCGCCGGATGGCCATGTTGCAGGGGGCTTTGGGCGAGGCAGGAGCCTGGAAGACTCTTCAGGCCGAATACGCCATTCAACTGCCTGTCCTGCTGTATCACAACGTCGGCTCGCCGCAACCCGGCACACATCCGGCTCTCACGATCGCGCCCGAGGAGTTCGAAGGCCAGGTCCGTTGGCTGAAGCAGCAAGGGTACGTAGGAATCCGTCCCTCGGATTGGCTCTCCTGGCGCCACAAGGGGACCCCTCTGCCCGAAAAGCCGGTGTTGCTGACCTTCGACGACGCCTATGCTGATCTGGTCGAGCATGCCTTCCCGGTCCTTGAGCGCCACCAATTCGGAGCGGCGGTCTTCGTCGTCACCGCCCAGGTGGGAAAAGACAACGCCTGGGATCGTGCACTGGGATGGGGACCTCTGCAGATCATGACCCGCGAACAAATCCAGAAGTGGGCTGCGCGCGGAATTGAGTTCGGCTCCCATAGCCGCAGGCATTCGGACTTGAGGAAACTTCCCGCCCCTCAACTCCAAGAAGAAATCGCTGGGAGCGAAAGAGACTTGCGGGACATCCTGGGCACGCCTCCGGGCTCCTTCGCCTATCCCTACGGGGAATACGATGACAAAGCGGTTGAGGCGACCCGGAGCAGTTTTCCATTGGCCTTTACCTGCGAGGAAGGCCTCAACAACCTCGGCCAGAGCTTGCACCATCTGCGTCGGACCATGGTCCTACCGGGAGAATCTCGGGCCGCGTTGGCCGGGCGCGTACGCAGGGGATACAATCCCCTCGCTCGTCTACGGGCGCGATTGCGTTTGCGGACACGCCTCCGGCAAGGTCTCGCGATGATTCGGGGGAAAAGGGCCTAGCCCGGCCGTGTCGGCAACGCTCTATAAAGCTGGACACGCCAAGGGCATGGAGAGAACAACTCCGCATCGCGTCTTGCACCTCCTCGGGACAGCCAGCCGCGAAGGCACCGCGCAGGTTCGCCTCCTCGTGCCGCTGGCCCGCGGCCTGGACTCTCGAAAGTACCAGTTGCATGCTTGGTTCCTCGGTGGCGACGGCCCGCTGACCCACGATTTGACCCAAGCAGGCGTACAGGTTCGAGTGATTCCCTGGGAGGGGGTGCGGCGCGATCCGATAGGGACGGTGCGCTTCTGGCGAGCCTTGCGCGAAGGCGACTACTCCATCATCCATCAGCACTGGGGAGGGCGATCTATGCGCTGGGTGGCTCAGAAGGCGACGGGGGCGCGCATCGTCGCTCATCTCCACGCCCGCACCTCAGGACCCGCCGACCCCCGCCCCATTCGGTATCGACTTCCAAACACCGACGTAACCATAGCCGTGACTAAGGCCGTGGCCGAATGCGCCGCCGATGCGCGGCCTTTGATCATTTATCCCGGTGTTGAAGTTCCTCCGGCGCAATCCGGCGGCCCACCCTCCGAGCGAAGGAGGGGGCGCGTAGTGGGCACGGCCTGCCGGCTGGTGCCTATCAAAGGCGTTCGGCACTTGATTGCGGCCATGGCAGCGTTGCGCCCTTCCATGCCGGACGTCCGTTTGGAAATCGCAGGCGCCGGCCCGGAACAATCAGCGTTGGAAAGCGAAGTGCGCTTGCAGGGTCTCAACGACAGCGTCAAGTTTCTGGGCTGGGAGACGGAAATTTCGTCTGTAATGGCTCGCTGGAATGTCTACGCCCAGCCTTCTTTGGAGGAGGGGTTCGGTCTGGCGGTTGTTGAAGCTATGGCGGCGGGTCTCCCGGTCGTCGCCAGCCGCGTGGGCAGCTTACCCGAACTTGTAGAAGAAGGGCGCACGGGCTGGCTGGTCCCCCCGGCCAATCCGGCGGCGCTGGCCGAACGCCTGCGACATTTGCTTCTCGACCCGGCCGCGCAACAAGCTTTCGGTGAGGCAGGCCGGTCGCGGGCCCGCGACCTGTTCTCGGTCTCGCGAATGGTGACCTCCATAGCCGCCGTGTACGACGACCTGGTGGCCTCCCCATGACCCTGGCATCACTCTGCCCTGTCTGCGCTTCGCCGACTGAAGATGAAGTTGTAGTGGCGAAGGTCGCATTTCTGGCAGCGGTAAGGGCGCACTAACAGCAGCGGGAGCAGGATGCGTTCAAACGGCCCCTTACGGCGGGAGCGGCGCACATTGACGCTCTGGCACTGCGGGCAGGTGCGCGCAAGGCGAAAGGGAATGAACTTCATTGGCCCCCCTTGAACCTATGATACGCCCCGATCCAGCGGGAAAGCACTGTTCATTTGCCACGAGGCTAAAACCCGAAGTGAGTTCCGAATCGGGACCGGCCAGAATAGGCAATTAGTCACCTTTCCTAGGAGGGCATACCTCCCTCCTAGTACGGTCGTCGAAGGGGGGTCACAGTACCTCTGCAGACTTGACACTTCATCAGGTCTGCGCGAAACTATCGGTCTGCACCAAGCGTTTTGCTGGAGGGAGTGGGGGTGAAACCCTCCAAGGTTAATTAGGGTGGCGGAGAGTCAATGAACCAGGAGGTTCGAAGTCTCCTTACTCAGTTCCTCTCGCGCGATGAGATGAGCGCGCTGGAGCGGGGACTGCGAGAGGGCAAGCGCTCTCTTTGGGATCTTATCGTCGAAACCAAGAAACTGCCCGAGGAAGCTGTCGCTGATCTTTTTGCCCAGCAATTGCGGATCCGGCGGGTACGACTAGCCGAGGAGGTTATCGACCGCACGCTGGAGCCCCTTCCCGAGGTCCTGGCACGCCGCTATCTTTGCCTGCCGCTACGGATTGAAGCGCACCGACTGGTGCTCTGCCTGGCGAACCCGGCCAACCTGGATGCGATTCGCGAGGTTGAATTCCGCACCGGTTGCGTGGTTTTGCCGGTCGTGGCTACACGCAGCGAAATCCTTGCCGAGCTCGACCGCTACTACTCGTCTCGCAGCTCGCTGGCCGACGTGGTGCGCAACACCTGGGAAAGCCAAGAACTGGAATGGTGCCAGGACGACGGCGAAGAGATTGACCTCGACGAAGGCGAGTCGCGGCGGGCCGCCGAAACCGGCCCCGTGGTGCGGCTGGTGAACCTGGTGATTCTCGAGGCGCTGCGCAACTACGCCAGCGATATCCACATCGAGCCCGCCGAAAACGAGATCCACGTTCGCAACCGCGTCGACGGTTTGCTGCGCGATGTGATGGTGCTGCCCAAGTGGCTGCAGGCCGGCATCGTCTCCCGCATCAAGATTCTTGCCAGCCTCGACATTTCCGAGCGCCGCCGCTCGCAGGACGGCCACATTGGAGTGAATTTCCGCAACCAGCGGGTGGATATTCGCGTCTCCACCCTGCCCACCCGGGACGGCGAGAAGGTGGTGATGCGCATTCTGGGCTCGGGGAAGGGGATCCCGGACCTCTCCACGATCGGGCTGGGCGAGGAAGGCCGCGAGGCGCTCTTGAACGCCGTGGCTCAGCCGCAGGGAATGATCCTGGTGACCGGCCCTACCGGCAGCGGCAAGACCACTTCGCTTTACGCGGCGCTGGCCTGCCGCAAGTCGCCTGACCTGAATATCGTCACCATCGAAGACCCGATCGAATACCACCTTCCGGGGGTGACCCAGGTGCAGGTCAACCCCAAAGCGGGAATGACTTTCGCCCACTGCCTGCGCTCCATCCTTCGGCAGGACCCCGACGTCGTCCTGCTGGGAGAGATCCGCGACCAGGAAACGGCGGAGATCGCTTTCCGCGCCGCCATGACCGGGCACCTGGTGCTGAGCTCGCTCCATACTAATACGGCCATCGGGACCATTTACCGCTTGATTGACCTGGGCGTGGAGCCGTTCCTGGTGAGCTCCTGCTTGAATCTGATTATCGCCCAGCGCTTGGTGCGCACTCTTTGCCCGCACTGCCGCGAACCCTACCGGCCGGCGCAGAAGTATCTCGAGCGCCTGGGTTGGGATGATCCCAACACCACCTTTGTGCGCGGCAAGGGCTGCGGCGAATGTGGCCGCACGGGCTACACCGGCCGCACCGGCATTTTTGAAGTTCTGCCTATCACCCCGGAGGTGCAGGAAGCTATTGGCCAGAAAGCGACGGAAACCTGGCTGCTGAAGGTGGCGCGAGCGGCGGGGATGAAGCTTATGGTCGATGCGGCTAAGGAAAAGATCAAGCGCGGCGAAACCACCGTTGAAGAAGTGATGCGCGTCGTGCAGCTCCGCGACGTTGTGCCCACCCCTTGCCCCACCTGCCGCGCCATGGTGCAGCCCAACTTTGCTGCTTGCCCTTATTGCTTGACGCCCTTGCGTCATCTCTGCGCCAGTTGCGGGCAGGAACTGAAGAAAGACTGGAAGATTTGCCCGTTCTGCAACCAGGCGGCGGAAGCCGGCGGCGAGTCGGCCACACCTCCCGAGCCCCACTGGACTCAGTAAGCCGTCCGGCCCGCACCCAGGCCCAGGAGCTGAACCACTTGACGCCAATCCCTCCGAGGGACAAGAGTTCTCCTGTGGAGCCTTGACCCGTGGGAAGCGACGAGCACGAACGGCGGGAAGACCTGCGGCAGCCGCCCCCTGAACCCCTCTACGTCGAATACCCCGACTACAGCCCGCGGATTCGTGACATCGGATTGGGAGGAGCTTTCATCGAAGATTCGCGGCCGTTGCGGCCTGGCCGCCTGGTGCGCCTGCGGCTGACGGACCGCAAGAATCCCCCTTTCGAGGTCAAGGCGATGGTGCGCCGCGTGGTTCCCGACGAAGGTATGACGGTGGAGTTTGTGGAGATGTCTGACGAGACCCGGCGGCGGCTTCGCAGCCTCCTGGGAGCGGACACCGGCTCCGCCGGAAAACTCAAGTAGTTGCTTTTCTCTTCCAGTCTCAGAAAAACCAGAAGCGGCGTTTCTTGGGCGGGGGCGGTGACGGCTCCGGGTTGTAGGGCAAAGCCCGAGACTCGATCACGGCGCGGGGATTA
>CAYTXK010000015.1:0-759 GCA_964441645.1 uncultured Acidobacteriota bacterium | reverse complement strand
GCCTGGGCGATTTCGGCGCCAAATTTTTCCGCCACCACGGCCCGGGCCGGGGAGAGTTTCGGGGGGCGGTCCTGGGTGTCGTGGGCGTCACTGGCCACGATGTGAACCAGCCCCCGCGCCAGCAAGTCTTCGGAGAACTCCTTGGCGCGGCGGCCGAAGCGGCCCGTGAAAGAGGCAGCGGTCACTTGAATCGGGCAGCCCATTTCCGCCAGCCGTTGCAAGAAGCTGGCGCCCAACTGGTGGAGGAGCGGGTTGCGCTCAGGATGGGTGATGATGGGCAGAAGGCCGTTCAGACGCAATTTGTGGAACACCTCGAGGGTGTGGGGCGCGATGCCGTAGTCGGAGAATTCGGCCAACAGGTAGTCGCCCTGGTTGATGGTGAAGGGCGACTTGTCGGCCAGCACTTGCTGGATGTTTTCGTAGCTCAAGTGGAAGTCGCACCCGGAGAGCAGCGTGATGCGACTGGTGACCCGCGCGCGCAGCTCCTCGAGCAAGGCGCGGTTCTTTTCCAAGGAGAAACGGTAGTGGGCGTTGCAGTGGGGCGTGCCGACGAAATGGGTGGTGCCGTCGGCGGCCGCCATCGCAATCATGGCCAGGGAATCTTCGAGAGTGGCGGCGCCGTCGTCGAGGCCGGGGAGAAAATGCGAGTGGATGTCAACCATCAGTCGGCGGTGAAGGCGTTATTCCACGCCGAAAGTCAATGTAGAGAACCAGCTCTGCCAGTCGGCGTCGTCGAACTCGGTAGAAGGAACCATTTGC
>CAYTXK010000014.1:9193-20110 GCA_964441645.1 uncultured Acidobacteriota bacterium | reverse complement strand
TGGGCCAGCACCGTGGCGGTGGTGGTGCCGTCGCCGGCCACGTCGGAGGTCTTGGAGGCCACCTCGCGCACCATTTGCGCTCCCATGTTCTCCATCGGGTCTTTGAGTTCGATTTCCTTGGCCACGGTCACCCCGTCCTTGGTGATGGTGGGGGGACCGAACTTCTTGTCGAGCACCACGTTGCGGCCCTTGGGGCCGAGCGTGATCTTCACGGCGTTGGCCAGGATGTTGACGCCGCGACGAATCGCGTTCCGCGATTCATCTCCGTGAACGATTTGCTTGGCAGGCATTGCTTGCTCCTCCTATGAAATTTGATCCGCCCCAGGCGCCTTATTTCTTGGCGCCCACCGGGGCGGGCTGCAGTACGGCGAGGACTTCCTCCTCGCGCACAATCAAGTACTCCTCGTTATCGATGCGGATGTCGGTGCCGGAATACTTTCCGAACAGGATGCGGTCGCCGACCTTGACGTCGAGCGCAATCACGCTCCCGTCTTTGGCCTTCTTACCGCTGCCCACCGCCATCACCTCGCCCTCCTGCGGCTTTTCCTTGGCCGTGTCGGGGATGATGATGCCGCCTTTGACCGATTCCTGCTCTTCGATCCGCTTGATCAGGATGCGGTCGTGCAACGGTCTGACGTTGATTGCCATAGAGACTCACCTCCAAAGACTTATTGGGTGTTTTCGAACCTGAAAACTGAATTTTCTGAGGAACCGGCTGCCAGCCTTTCTCTGGGCTCACCGCCAGGCCCTCGCGTCGCAGGAGCGCTTCTCTCCTTAGCACTCCTACAGCCCGAGTGCTAATTTAGGCGAGACCACGGTTTTTGTCAAGACCCTTTACCCTGAGCGCCGCTCGGCGAGGCAAAGGGCACCCAGAGTCCCGCCCCGTAGGGTTGAAGAGTGCTATTCTCGCCCTGATGAGCCTGCCCCTCCCTGCCGCCGGTTTTGTGCTGGTCGGCGGAGGCAGCCGACGCCTGGGACGCGACAAAGCCTTGCTTACCCTGGGCGGGCAACCGCTCGCGCTGCGCACGGCGGAACAATTGCGGCCGATGGTGGAGGAGCTGGTGCTGGTGGGTTCTCCGGAGCGCTACGCCCATCTGGGTTTGCCCGTGCTCGCCGACCGAGTGGCCGGTCGCGGGCCGCTGGCCGGTATCGTAGCCGCCCTTTCAGCCACCGAGCACGACTGGAACCTGGTCGTGGCCTGTGACTTGCCCTATCTCGAGACACGATTCTTCGAGTTCTTGTTGCAGCAGGCCGCCGAGAAACCTGCTGTCGATGCTTTGGTTCCTCACCTCGGGGGTTTCTGGCAACCGCTGGCGGCCGCCTACCATCGCCGCGCCTTGCCGGCTTTTGAGCGCGTGCTCGCCGCGGGAAACCCGAAGATTGACCGTGCTTTTCCTGACCTCCACGTCGAAGCGCTTACCGGGGAGCTGCTCAGCCGGTTTGCTTTCCCGGAGCGGATGTTCAAGAATATCAATACGCCCGAGGACTACGAGGAGGCGTTGCGCGAGTTGGGCGCCTAGTGCCGTTCCAACTTTTTTGTGCCGAAGCCGAGGCGGCGGCCAGCCCGATAGTCCTACGGGAAAGGTTGATGCGAGGTAGTCGAAACGAGTTGGAACGGTACTAGAGGCGAGCCGTGGCCAAGACCGACAACTACATAGAGTTCGAGCACGTCACCAAAACGTTTCTCCAGCCTGACGGCGCGGTGCAGACGGTGCTCGAGGACGTCAGTTTTTTCGTGCCCCGCGGCGAGACCGTCGCCATCCTGGGGCGCAGCGGGGTGGGGAAGAGCGTTACTCTCAAGCACATCGTCGGCTTCCTCAAGCCCGATAAGGGCACCGTGCGGGTCGAGGGGCGGGACATTACCGAGCTCGAAGAAGAGCAGCTCGCCGACCTGCGGCGGCGCATGGCGATGGTGTTTCAGTCGGGGGCTTTGTTCGATTCTCTTACGGTGGCGGAGAACGTCGCCTTTCCCTTAGTGGAGCGGGCGCGCCTCGAAGGCCGCAAGCTCGATGAGGACGAAGGCAACCGCCGCGTGAAAGAATTGCTGGCGACGGTGGAGCTCGAAGAGGAGGCCGACCTGATGCCCGCCGACCTCAGCACCGGCATGCGCCGCGCCGTAGCCATCGCGCGCGCGATGGCCTCCGAGCCCGATTGCCTGCTCTACGACGAGCCCACCACCATGGTGGACCCTTTGATGGCCCAGACCATCACCAAGCTGATTCTGCGCTTGAAAGAGAAGTACAAGAAAACGGCCATCGTCGTTACCCACGACGTACGGCTGGCCGAGCGGGTGGCCGACCGGCTGGTGATGCTGCACAAAAGCCGCGTGGCTTTCTTCGGCACGCCCCAGGAATGGCGGGCCAGCGATGACTCCGAAGTGGAGCAGTTCCGTGCCCTGGATGCGCTCCCCGGAGCCGCCGCGGCTATCTAGACGGCGGTTGACTTCGCCATCGTTCGCCCGTAAAATAATCTTTCGCCCTGTTTTCGTGTGGGGGTTCTTGGTGCGAAAAGCCCCGACAATTTTTCTGACCGGCGCCACCGGCGCCATCGGCAGCCGCGTGCTCGAAGAGTACCTGGTGCGCGGCTCTTCCGTCTTGGCCCTGGTGCGCTCGCGCGACGGCCTGGCGGCCCAAGACCGTGTTCGCGCCTTGCTGCAGGACGCCAAGCTGCCGAGCGCGCTCCTGCGCCGCGTCACCGTGCTGGAAGGCTCAATCGAGGAACCGCACTGCGGGCTCGACCCCAGGGATTGCAGCAGGGTCATCGGCGCGACGGATGTATTTATCCATTCGGCGGCGGTCACGAATCTCGGCGCCACCGCCGAGGAATGCTACCGCTCCAACGTCGTCGGCACCGAGCGGGCGCTGGAGTTGGCCGGGGCTTGCCAGGCCACCGGGCGCTTGCAACGCTTTGCCTACTTGAGCAGCTATGCGGCCTCGGGCACCGCCCGCAGCGGCTACTTCAGCGAGGATTCTCTCCCCGGGCGTCCCGCCTTCGCCAACGAATACGAGCGCACCAAATACCAGGCGGAAGAGTGCGTGCGCGCCGCGCTGGCACGCGGGCTGCCGGTAGTGATCTTCCGCCCCAGCGTGACGGTGGGCGACACCAAGACGGGCCGCATCTCGAGCTTCAATCTTTTCTATCAGGTCATCCGCATCCTGGGCAGCGGCATGCTGTCGCAGTGGCCGGACCTGCGTGAGCGCAAAGTGAACATCGTGCCGGTGGACTATGTGGCGCGGGCCATTCGTCGGGGCGTCGAGGCCGTCTGGGCTCTGGGGCGCACCTTCCATTTGGTGAGCCGCAACGGCTGCCTGCTGCGCGATCTCTTCGAGCTGGTGAAAGTGTTCCCCTACCTGCGCATCCCGCGGCTGGTGCCGGTGGCCCAGTGGAGCCTGTCGCTGCTCAGCCAGAAGGAGCAGGTCATCCACCGCATGCTGGAATCCTACTTGTTCCCCTACTTGAACGATCTTCGCCTGGAAACCCGCAACGCCGAGCGCTTGCTCGCTCTGCCAGTGATCAACCCCTCGTTTCTGCGGCGGCTCTTGGAGTATGCTGTTCGAGTCGGCTACCTGCCGCCGGAAAGCTTCCGGGCGGCGTCAGTCAACGCCTGACGCCAGCGGCGCCGCGCGAGACGGATGGGACTCGAGCAGAAAATCATCGAAGCCGTGGCCAAAGTGGCCAAGCGCAAGCCCGCCGAAGTCCGCCTGGAATCGAGCTTTGAAGACCTGGGGATGGATTCGCTCGACCGCGTCACCCTGCTGTTTGAGCTCGAGCAGATGTTTGACATCAGCATCCCGGAGACTGATGTGCAAGGCATTCAGACCGTGGGCGACATCGTCAACCGCCTCCAGCCCTTGCTGGCGGGCGGCGGGCCCGCGGCCAGCGGCGGCCCTTCCTGAGACGAGCAGCTCCGGACTCCATGCGGCGGGTGGTCATCACCGGAATGGGAGTTATCGCCGCCGCCGGCGCCAACCGCGACGATTTCTTCCGCCACCTGGTGGAAGGCCGCTCGGCTTCGCGCCGCATCCAAAATTTGCCTCCCGCGGTGGTGGAGCGGCTCAACTGCCGCATTGCCGCCGAGGTGCCGGACTTCAATCCCGCCCAGCATTTTGCCGAGAAAGAGCTTGACCAGCTCGACCGCTTCAGTCAGCTCGCGCTGGTGGCGGCCCGGCAGGCGCTGGCCGACGCCGGCCTCGAGAGTTTCCCCGAGGAGCAGCAGCCCCGCGTCGGCGTCTGCATCGGCACCGCCTACGGGGGAACGGAGACTCTCGACGCCCAGTACTTTTCGCTTTACGCGCGCGAGGCCAAGCGCCTGCCGCCGCTCGTCATTCCGCGCTTGATGTACAACGCTGCCACCTGCCAGATCTCGATGCGCTACCAAGCGCGCGGCCCCTGCCTGACCCCCACCACCGCCTGCTCCTCGGGAGCGCACGCTATCGGCGAGGCCTTCCGCTTTATTCAGCACGGCCAGGCCGACTGCATGCTGGCCGGCGGCTCGGATGCCCCGTTGACCTACGGCGTGATTCGTTGCTGGGAGGCCATGCGGGTGCTGGCCCCCGAAGGTGACGACCCGGCCCGCGCCTGCCGTCCTTTCAGCCGCGACCGCCAGGGCATTGTCATCGGAGAAGGGGCGGCCGTGCTGGTGCTGGAGGAGTACGAGGCGGCGCGGAAGCGCGGAGCCACCATCTACGCGGAACTCGCCGGCTACGCGGCCAATTCCGATGCCAGCCACATCACCCATCCCAGTGTTGCCGGTCCCGCCGCGGCCATACGCCTGGCACTGGCCGACGCGCGCTTGAATCCGGAAGAGATTGATTACATCAACGCCCATGGCACCGGAACCCGCGTCAACGACGTGGTGGAGACCGGCGCCATCAAGGAAGTTTTCGGCGCGCGCGCGCGGCAACTGCCGGTCAGCTCCACCAAGTCCATGCACGGGCACGTGATGGGCGCCTCGGGGGCGATTGAGCTGGTGGCGACGGTCGAGGCGCTGAAGCGCGGGGTCATTCCGCCCACGGCCAACTACACCGAGCCCGACCCCGATTGCGACCTTGATTACGTCCCCAATCAGGCGCGGGAGAAGCCCCTGCGGGCCGCGGTGTCCAACGCCTTTGCCTTCGGCGGGTTGAACGCCGTGCTGGTGGTAAAGCGAGTCTAGAGATTCAATTCAAGCGAGAGGAGATGCGATGAGTCAACGCCGGTGGTGGCTGGGGTTGGTCGTTCTTCTGGTGTTGGCCGCGGGGGCGGCGGCCGACGAAGGGATGTGGACCTTCAATGGCTTCCCCAAGCAGTGGCTGGCCCAGCGCTACGGCTTCACGCCCACCGACGCCTGGCTCGACCACCTGCGCTTGAGCTCCGTCCGCTTCAATAACGGCGGCTCGGGCTCCTTTGTCAGCCCCGACGGCCTGGTGATTACCAATCATCACGTGGGCGCCGACTGCATCGAGAAGCTGGGCTCGGCCGAGCGCGATTACATGGCCAGCGGTTTCTACGCCCGCACCCGTCAGCAGGAGATGAAGTGCCCTGACCTGGAGCTCAACGTCCTGATGAGCATCGAGGACGTCACGGCCCCGGTGAATGCCGGCGTGGCGCCCGGGATGCTG
This sequence comes from uncultured Acidobacteriota bacterium, assembly GCA_964441645.1. Lineage (GTDB taxonomy): Bacteria > Acidobacteriota > Terriglobia > Acidiferrales > 2-02-FULL-67-57 > CAYTXK01. Next base: position 14,510 of record CAYTXK010000014.1, on the reverse strand, counting down.
GCGGCGGAGCGCAACGCCGCCCAGCAAGCCGCCATGGCGCGCCTCGAAAAAGAGTGCGCCGGGCAAACCGGCCTGCGCTGCGACATCGTTGTGCTCTACGCCGGCGGAGTCTTCAACCTCTACCGCTACAAAAAGTACACCGACGTGCGCCTGGTTTTTTCCCCCGAGTTTGCCGTGGCCTTTTATGGCGGCGACCCGGACAACTTCACCTACCCCCGCTATTGCCTCGACGTCTCTTTCTTCCGCGTCTACGAAAACAACCGCCCGGCCCGCATCGAGCACTTCTTGAGCTGGAACACGCAGGGGCTCGGCGAGGGCGACCCGGTCTTCGTCTCCGGCAACCCCGGTTCCACCGGACGCCAATCCACCGTGGCCCAAATGGTTTTCCTGCGCGATGTCCGCTATCCCTGGGTGATCAAAATGTTGCAGGGGCGGCTGGGCGTCTTGCGGGCCTTCGCCGCGCAGGGAGCCGAAGAAGAGCGGATTAGCCGCGATACCATTCTTAGTTACTCCAATTCCCTCAAAGCCATCACCGGCTACCAGTCCGGCCTCACCAACCGGGAGATGGTGGCCCGCAAACAGGCCGACGAGCAGCAGCTCCGCCAGGAGATTGCCCGCGACCCGGGCCAGCAGGAAAAATTCGGCGGCCTCTGGGACCGGCTGGCGGAGGCGCAGAACAACTTCGTCGCTTTCCACGATGCCTTCCACCTCCTGGAAGGAGGGGCGGGGCTGAGCCAGGTTCGGCTTTTTGCCCTGGCCCGCGGGCTGGTGCGTCTGGCCGCCGAGAGCGCCAGGCCGAACGAGAGGCGCCTGCGCGAATTCCGCGACAGCAATCTCGATTCGCTCAAACAAGACCTCTTCTCGGAAGCTCCCGTGCATGACTCGCTCGAAAAAGTGATGTTGACTCAACTGCTCACAGAAATTCGTGATGGCCTGGGGGCCGATGACGCGCTGGTCAAAGAGATTCTCAAAGGAAGAACTCCCGCCAACGCGGCCGCGGCCTATGTGGACGGCTCCACGCTGAAATCAGCGGCGGCCCGCAAGGTGCTCGCCGAGGGCGGCCAGACAGCCATCGATGCCTCAGCCGACCCCATGATTGCCCTCGCCAGGCTGGTGGACGCGCGGGCGCGGGAGGTGCGTCACCGCGCCGAGACCGAGGTGCAGGCGCTCGAGCGGCAGAATGGCGCCTTGCTGGCCGAAGCGCTCTTTGCCACCCGCGGCACCTCTGTGTATCCGGAAGCCACTTTCACGCTGCGGCTGAGCGTGGGCGCCGCCAAGGGTTATGTCGAAGACGGGCTGCCCCGCCGCTGGTACACCACCTTCCACGGGATGTTCGAGCGCGAGGCCGGTATAGACCCCTACAAGCTTCCGGCGCGCTGGCTGGCCGCCAAGAAGAAACTCAACCTGGACACGCCGCTCAATTTTGTCTCCACCGACGACATCATCGGCGGCAACTCCGGCAGCCCGGCGGTCAACCGCAAGGGCGAATTCGTCGGCATCATTTTTGACGGCAACATCCAGTCGCTGCCCAACCGCTTTCTCTACACCGAGGAAGTGGCGCGCGCCGTTTCCGTGCACGCCGCCGGGATTGTCGAGGCGCTCCGGAAAGTTTACGGGGCCGGGCCGCTCGTGCATGAGCTGAAGCTCGTCAAGTCGGGCGGGAAGGCCGCCGGCCGATGAGCGCCCTCGCCGAAGCCGCGCCCATCGGCTTCCATCCCGCCAGTCGTCTCTACCGCTTCGTCGTTCTCTTCTTCGTCGCCATGCTGCTCTACGGCAGCTACTTCGCCTACGACAGCATCGGCGCCCTCACCCCGCTCATCATTGACGACTTGGGCATCGGCCGCGAACAGATCGGCATGCTCTACAGCTTCTACAGTTGGCCGAACGTGGTCATGGTGTTCATCGGCGGCTTGCTCACCGACCGCTTCGGCACGCGCAAGATGAGCCTGATTTTCTCCGGCTTGATCGTAGTGGGCGCGGTGCTGGTGGCCGCGGCGCCCATGCTGGCTTCGGGGGTAACCGCCTTCTGGTGGATGCTCGCCGGCCGGACGATTTTCGGCATCGGCTCGGAGTCGCTGGTCATCTGCCAGAACGCCATCGTGGCCAAGTGGTTCAAGGGCAAAGAACTCGCCCTGGCTTTCGGCCTGACGCTCACTTTCAGCCGCCTGGGCACGTTGTTTTCTTTCAACACCGAGGCGGCCATCGCCCGGCATTATGGCGACTGGGTGGTTGCCCTGTGGGCGGCGGTGCTCTTCTGCGGCGTCTCGCTCGTGAGCAACTTCGTTTACGTCTTTCTCGAGCGCCGCGCCCTGGGACAGGTGACCCTGGGCGAAGCTCCGGCGGGCGAAAAAGTTGTGCTCGCCGATATCAAGCTCTTCGGGCCCTCCTACTGGTTCATCGCCGCTCTCTGCGTCACCTTTTACTCCGCCATCTTTCCTTTCACGGCTTTTTCCACCGACTTCTTTCATGAAAAGTGGGGCTACTCGGTCGAGAGCGCCGGCCGCCTCTCCAGCCTCATCATTTTCGCCTCCATGATTCTTTCGCCCATCCTCGGCGGCGTGGTGGACAAGATCGGCCGCCGTGGCACCATGATGCTGGCCGGCTCGCTTCTGCTTGTGCCCTGCTACCTGACCCTGGGCTTCACCGACTTGACTCCCGTTGCCCCTATGGTGGTCCTAGGGCTGGCCTTTTCACTCGTGCCCGCGGCCCTCTGGCCCGCCGTGCCCTTGATCGTTCCCGAGAAAGCTGTGGGAACGGCCTTCGGCCTCATCACTATGATCCAGAATTTCGGCCTGGCCGCCTTTCCCTGGCTGGTGGGCAGCCTGCGCGACGCCACCCAGAGCTACACCGCCGGAATGGCTGTATTCGCTACGCTGGGTTTGTTGGGGTTTATTTTCGCCGTGTTGCTGAAGCGCGCCGACGCCCGCGCTGGCGGCCGCTTGGAAGCCAAAGGGTAGTTACCGCAGGGCGCCGTTAAAAGCCTTCTTCGCGCAATCGCTCCAGAGTCAGGCGCCCCGCGGCTTTGTTCCCACCTTCGCCGGACGAGCGTCCCGCGAGCTGCTTCTCCGCATACTTGGCGAGGACATCAAATTCCAGGTTGACCGGGTCGCCCGGCTCGAGCGCGGCCAGGTTGGTGTTTTCGTAGGTGTGGGGAATGATGGCGGCGCGCAGCCGGCTGGCGTCGAGCGCTGCTACCGTCAAGCTGATGCCTTCGATGGCCACCGAGCCTTTCTCGACCACATAACGCGTCCACTCGGCCGGCACCTCCACTTCCAGCCAGTGGTTGCCGTCACTGCTCGGAATAAACGCGACAAAGGTCCCCGTGGCATCCACGTGCCCTTGGACGAAGTGGCCGCCCAGTGGGCTCGAAAGCGTCAGCGGAGCCTCGAGGTTGACGCGCGCGCCCGGTTTCAAGTGACGGAAGCTGGTGCGGCTCACCGTTTCCGGCGAGAGGTCGCACCAGAATCCTCCCGCGTCAACCGTCCTCACCGTCAGGCAGCAACCATTCACGGCCACGCTTGAGCCGACGGCGAGTTTCGAAAGCACGGCCGTGGCTTCTATTCGCACTCGCCCGGCAGCCGCCCCTTCGGGGAGCGCCAGCTCGGCCACCGTGCCCACTTCTTCAATGATCCCGGTAAACATCGCGCAGGGTACCCTCAACCGCGAAGTCCGGCCCGAAGCGGTGCAGGCGGTAATCCGAGAGAGGCGGCAGCGAAACTCCGCCGGCCTGCCCCGCCAACGGCGGGGCGAAGAGAGGCAGTCCGCCCTCGCCGAAAAACTTCGGTGCATAAAACAGCCACACCTTATCCACCAGACCCGACTCTATGGCCGACCCGTTCAGCCGCGCGCCGGCTTCGAGCATGACGCTGGTAATCTCGCGCTTGCCGAGCTTGTCCAGCACCGCGCGCAGGCTAAGCCGCCCCCCGGCTTCCTTCAACTCAATCACCTCAACTCCGCGCTCTTGGAATTTTTCTCGCTTGCCCATCCATATGTCTTCGCCGCAAAAAACCAGAAGGTCGTTTTGCGCCGAGCGCACCAGCTCGGATTCCAGCGGCAGCCGCAGCCCGGCGTCCAGCACCACGCGCACCAGCGGTCGCCGCCGTGGCCGTTCCGTGCGGTCGCTCAGCCGCGGGTCGTCGGCCAGCACCGTGCCAATGCCGGTGAGCACCGCGTCTGACTGATGCCGCAACCGCTGCACCTGCGCGCGCGATTCTTCGGAAGTGATCCAACGTTCCGCGGGAGCGGGCGACGAAGCCGGAGCGATCTTGGCGTCGAGCGTCAACGCCGCCTTGAGCATCACCAGCGGCCGGCCGGTGCGAATCCAGCCGGCGAAGGCTTCGTTCACTTGCCGCGCCTCCGCTTCGCACACGCCCACGCTGACTTCGACGCCGGCCTCGCGCAGCCGCGCCAAGCCCCGGCCGTTCACTTTGGGGTTGGGGTCGGGCACCGCAGCCACCACACGGCGGATGCCGGCGGCAATAATCGCCTCAACGCACGGCCCGGTGCGGCCCTGGTGCGAGCACGGCTCGAGGTTGGTGTAGAGCGTAGCCCCGCGGGCGGCGGCGCCCGCTTCTTCCAGGGCCAGCACTTCCGCGTGTTTGACACCATCATAAGTATGGAAGGCGTGCGCGATTTCTTCACCGTCGCGCACCAGCACCGCGCCCACCATCGGGTTGGGGCTGGTGAGGGCTTCCCCTTGGCGCGCCCGCTCCAGCGCCCGCTCCATCCATTCGCGGTCGGTGCGGGTTGAGGTCATGAGCGGCATCGGGGTTCAATCGAACAGCGAAGCCACATAGGCGTCCGGGTCGAAGTCAATGAGGTCGGTCACTTGCTCGCCGACGCCGAGATAGCGAATCGGCAGGCCCAGCGTGCGCGTGATGGCCACCACAATTCCGCCCTTAGCGGTGCCATCGAGTTTGGTCAGCACAATACCGGTCACGCCCACGGCTTCCAGAAACTGGCGCGCCTGCGCCAGACCGTTCTGGCCGGTGGTGGCGTCGAGCACCAGCAGGATTTCCTGCGGAGCGCCCGGGACCAGCTTCCCCGCGGTGCGCTTCATTTTTTCGAGCTCTGCCATCAAGTTGTGCTTGGTGTGCAGGCGCCCGGCTGTGTCCACCAGCACGGCGTCGGCCCCGCGCGCCCGCGCCGCGCTGACGGCGTCGAAAACCACGGCCGCCGGATCGGCGCCCGGCTTCTGTCGCAGCAGCTCCGCCTTCAGGCGCTCGGCCCAGACCTCCAGTTGTTCGCCGGCGGCGGCGCGAAACGTATCGGCGGCGCAGAGAATGACCCGCTGGCCCTCGGACTGCCAGCGGTGGGC
>CAYTXK010000014.1:6134-9183 GCA_964441645.1 uncultured Acidobacteriota bacterium | reverse complement strand
AGCTTGGCGAGCGTCGTGGTCTTGCCGGTCCCGTTCACACCCACGAGAAAAACCACTCGCGGCTTTCCGTTCAGTACCGCCGGACGAGGCGTGAGCGAGCGGAGCAGGGAAGCCAGCTCTTCGCGCAGCGCGGCGCGCAACGCCGCCGGGTCGGCCAGGTCTTTGCGTTCCACGCGCTCCTGCAGGCGCCGCAGGACATCCGTCGTGGTTTCGAGCCCAATGTCGGCGGCCAGCAAGGCAGCCTCCAGCTCGCGAAAGACCGCGGGATCAATCTCCTTGCGGCCCCGCAAGGCGTCGTCGAGCCGCCCGGCGAACTGCTCGCGTGTCCGCCGCACCGCCTGCTCCAGGCGGCCCCACCAGGAAGCTCTGGATTGGTTTTCTGACTCAGGCACCCTAAAACCTCGTGCCCATTCTAGCAGAGTGTCGGCAGGCGAAAATCGAAACTCGAAAACTGAAAATCGAATCTACTCTGTGTGCTCTGTGACTTCTGTGGCGAGTTCTTAGACTTCGACCATCTGCGGGCTGATGCGCAGCCGGCCGGTCTCCACCGACTTGAACAGGGCATCCACCACCGCCGGGTCGAATTTCTTGACCTGCAGTGAGCGGATTCTCTCCATTGAGGCCCCCAGGTCCATCGCCGCCTGGTAGGGGCGGTTGGTGGTCATGGCGTCGAGCGTATCGGCCACCGCGATGATGCGCGCCATGATGGGGATCTCTTCCCCTTTCAGCCCGTAAGGATAGCCGTGACCGTCGAGGCCCTCGTGGTGCAGCTCGATGCCGGGAATCATTTCGCGCAGCTTGGCGACCGGGCGGATGATGTTGGCCCCCTTCACCGGGTGCTGCTTCATGACTTCAAACTCCTCCGCCGTCAGCGCGCCGGGCTTCTTCAGCACCCGGTCGTCAATGCCAATCTTGCCCACATCGTGCAGCAGGGCGGAGATGCGAATCTTGTAGACCTCTTCATCAGGCAGCCCCAGAGTTTCGGCCAGCACCACGGAGTATTTCGCCACCCGCCCCGAGTGGCCGCGGGTGTAGGGGTCTTTTTCGTCGATGGCGGCCGCCAGGGTGCGAATCGAGCCCATAAAGAGCTCGTGGTTCTCCTGCGCCGCCTGCTTCAACTGCTCGACGTACTTCTCCAGGTCGTCGGTCATCAAATTGAACGTCTCGGCCAGCTCGCCGATTTCCGTCCGGCTGGGCAGGCGCACCCGCCGCGTGAAGTCGCCCTTGGCGATGGCCCGCGTAGTTTCCGCCAGCACCTGCAAGGGCGTGGTGAGCCGCCGGGCGGAGAAGTAGCCGATGAGCACGCTGACCCCGATGGTGATCAGCGCCAGCAGCAGCGCATTCACTTCCATCCGCCACGCCATGTAGTAGGCGTCATCAAGCCGCTTCTGGGCGATGACCCCCCAGTCGAGTTCCGGCACGGCGGCAAACGTCCCCAGCATGCGGGTTTTCCGGCCGTTGGCCTCCAGAGTGAAGGTGGTGGTAAGCGTGGCCTGGCCCGACCCTTCGCGGAAGCGTTGCACGATCTCGATGTCGTTCATGTCCTGTCCCGGGCGCTCGCTCTCTTCGGCGTGGACAATCAGGCGCCCGCTGCGCTCCACCACATAAGTAACCAGCTTGTTCTGGCTGGCGTCCTTCAAGCGGGCGGCCAGGAAGTCCAGGCTCATTACCGTGGCCACCATGCCGCGAAAATTGTTGCCTGCAGCCAGCGGCCGCGCCATTACCATCACCGGGATGTTCCGGCCGCGGTTCTGCACCAGAAAAGCGCCGCTGTTGTAGGAGTGGCCCAGTTGAGCCGCCTGGAAGGCGTCGTTCAGGCGTTGCCGGACGAATTCGTCCTGAATCACTTCCAGGTCGCCCACGTAGATGCCGCGTTGCTCCACGTTGACAATGTGCAGGTAAATGACCCGCTCTTCGGTGCCGTGCACAAAAGCTTCCGCCGCCCCTCCCAGCGCAGCGGCGTGCCGAGGGTCGGCGACGTTCTCGATGGCCCCGCTCGACTCGATCAGCCGCACCAGGTTCTCGGTCTGCAAGTTCATCCCGCGGATGTAGAGCCGGATTTCCTGCGCGATGTCGCGGGTGACCGTGGTCTGGTAGAGCTTTTCGGTGGTTTCCAGCGCTTCGCGGTTGCTGGAGCTGACCTGGTAGCCGTAGATGATCAGCGGAATGACGCTGATGGCCACCAGCACGCCCAGGATGAGGTAGAGAAGGCGGATGCGGCGCGGACCCACCCGCGCGGCGCGCTGGCCCAGTTTTTCGAAGAACCCACTCATTTGGCCCGAGGCTTCCTCATCATCGAACGTGACCCGGCTTGCCTGCGCGCACGCCCGAACCTGCGCCGCATTCTAGCCGAACATCCGCCGCAAAAACAACCGTCTGCAATTTGTCATTCCGAGCCCTGGCTTGCCTTGGCGGCGAGGAACCTGCTTTTCCTCCTCCATGTGTTCCTCTGTGCCTCTGCGGCAGAAATTCCTGAGCGTTCTTCACTCCTCCCGCAGCGGCAGCTCCATTAACTCCCGCACCGCCGCCCGCGGCTCCAGCCCTTCAAACAGGATGCGATGCACCTGCCGCGTCAAGGGCAGCTCCACCCCCAGCTTTTCCCCCAGCGCCCGGGTCACCCGCGTCGTCTCTACCCCTTCGGCTACCATGTGCATGGACTGAATGATTTCCTCCAGCCGTCGCCCCTTGGCCAGTTCTAGGCCCACGGTGCGGTTGCGGCTGAGGGCGCCCGTCGCCGTCAGCACCAGGTCGCCCAGCCCCGCCAGCCCCGACAATGTCTCGCGACGCCCGCCGCAGGCCATCGCCAGCCGCGTGATTTCCGCCAGCCCGCGCGTGATGAGCGCCGCCCGCGCGTTCGTGCCCAGTTCCAGCCCGTCGGAGATGCCGGCGGCGATGGCAATGACATTCTTCAGCGCCCCGCCAATTTCTGTCCCTACGATGTCGGTATTGGTATAGACCCGCAGGTCGGGCCCGAAGAACTCCTCTTGCAGCGAGCGCCCCAGCGCCTCGTCCTCCGAGGCCACCACCACCGCCGTCGGCAAGCCGGCGG
>CAYTXK010000014.1:0-6124 GCA_964441645.1 uncultured Acidobacteriota bacterium | reverse complement strand
GAGCGCCGCCAGGCGCAGCTTTTGTCCGGCACCGACTACCTGGCGAATTACTTCCGACGGCCGCGCCAGTGTCTCGTTCTCGAGCCCCTTAGTCGCGCTGACCACCAGCGTTTCCGCCCGCACGATGGGGCGAAGCTGCTCCCACACTCGGCGGAGAAACTGCGCCGGGATCACGCTCAACACAATGTCCGCCCCGGTCGCAGCTTCGGCCAGGTTGTCAGTGACCTCGATGCCGGCGGGCAGGGGAAACCCGGGCAGAAACAGGTCGTTGACGCGGGTGCTCTTGATGCGCGCCACCAGGTCGCTTTCCCGCACCCACTGCCGCAGCTTGTGCCGGTGGCGGCTGCGGCTCAGCGCCAGCGTCAGCGCCGTGCCCCAGCTTCCGCCTCCGATGACCGCGATGGTCCGCATCAAGCCTTGCCCTTCAGTTTGAACTTCGGTTCCGTGCCGCTCACCAGCCGTTCCAGGTTCGAGCGGTGGCGAAAGATGATAATCGAAGCGCCCAGCACCGCCGCTAGATTCGTCTCCAGCGGCGGCCGATACAGCGCAAAGGCAAACAGCGGATAGGCGGCGCTGGCCAGCACCGACCCCAGCGAAACGTACCGCCACCCCGCCACCACCACCAGCCAGACCCCCAGCGCCGGCAGAACCGCCAGCGGCGTCAAGCGCGCGAACGCCCCCAGCCCCGTGGCCACGCTCTTGCCGCCGCGAAAGCCCAGAAACACCGGGTAGCTATGCCCCAAAACAGCCGCTACGGCTGCTGCCCCAGTCCACAACGGGTCCTGCGCAGTTAGGCGGGCTGCGAGTTCAACGGCGGCATAACCTTTGGCGGAGTCGAGGAGAAGCGTGGCCAGGCCGATCGCGAGGCCGGCGGCGCGCACTACGTTCGTAGCTCCCATGGAGCCGCTGCCGGTGGCGCGGACGTCTTCTCCTTTTTTCAGCCGAACCAACAAATAGCCAAAAGGCAGCGCGCCCAGCAGGTAGGCAACCGCGAGACTGAGCGCGCCGAGAAGCATCACCGCGGGTCAACTCCGCACAAAGTGAAATTCCTCGAGCCGGGTGTACTCGGCGCCTTTGGGGGAGAGCCGGCTCTGAAAAAGCGCGAAGCTCCGGGCTCCGAAACATCCGAAGTCGGTCGAGGACAGCCCGGCGATTTCCTTTTGCAGCTCGGCCAAGCGGGCGTCGCTCTTGAAGCGGCCCAGTGTGAGGTGCGGGACGTAAGCGCGTTTCTCGGCAGGGATTCCGAGAGGCGCGAGCGCCTTTTCCATTTCAGCCGCCAGAGGCGCGAGGTTCTCGCTGGCTTCGATGCCGACCCAGAAAACTCGCGGGCGCCGTTCGTTGGGGAAATAACCCAGGCCGCGAAAAGAAAGCTGGACGGCGGCGGGGCTGGACGCGCGGGCCAGGGCGGCCTTGATGGGGGCGAGCTTTTCGGACGCCACTTCGCCGATAAACTTCAGGGTCAAGTGCATTCCTTCCGGGCGCACCCAGCGGAGGTCAGCGCCGGTGCGCTCGAGCTTCCCCACCAGCGCGCGCAAAGCCTCATGAATGGCCGGGGTCAATTCGAGCGCCACGAACAGGCGCATGACGTCACTTGGCCAGCGTGCGCCGCACCAGATCGAGCGCGGCCTGCGTGGCCTGCCAGCGGACTCGCTCGCGGTCGCCGATAAAGCGGTGCTTTACGTTTTTCACGCGATGCGCATCCACCAGGGAGATGTGGATGGTTCCCACGGGTTTGTCGGGCGAGCCGCCGTCGGGGCCGGCAATGCCGGTGATCGCCAGGCCCAGCGCCGCGCCCGTGCGTCGGCGCACACCCCGGGCCAGCGACTCGGCTACTTCGGCAGAAACGGCGCCCTTGCGTTTGAGGAGCGCCTCGGGGACGTCGAGGAGCTTCGTCTTGAGCTTGTTCGAATAGCATACGACGCCGCCGAGAAAATAGCGGGAGCTGCCGGGCACGCCGGTGAGGCGCTCGCTGAGCAGCCCGCCCGTGCAGCTTTCGGCCGCGGCCAGCGTCGAGCCGCGCATCATCAAGTAAAGCCCGACGACCTGTTCCAGGTTTTCGGGGCCGCGGCTGAAGACAACCTCGCCCAGGGCGGCGTCAAGCTGGTCGGCCAGTTCTTCGGCGCGGCGCAGCGCTGCGGCCGTATCGGCGCCCGTGGCGCGCACGTGAATCTCAATCTGCCCGGGCGAAGCCAACAGCGTGGTTTGCGGGTTGGACACGCTGCGGTAGAGGTGTCCGATGCGTTCCTCCACTTCCGATTCCGCCAGGCCGGTTACTTTCAGCACCCGGGTGGCGAAGGCTTGCTTGGAGGCAAGCGGGCGGAGCTTCGGCAGGCAGTGTTCCTCGAACATCGGCCGGAGCTCGTGGGGCGGCCCGGGCAGCAGAATCAGCGCTTTCCCCGGTTCCGGTGTAAGCCAGAGCCCGGGGGCCGTTCCGTTGGGATTGGGAAGCCAGTCGGCTCCTTCCGGGACGTCGGCCTGGCGCAGGTTGACGGCCGGCATCTTTTTCCCGCGGGCGCGGAAGCGCTCCTCCATCATGGCCACGATTTCTTCTTTGCGTTCCAGGCGAAGGCCGAGCAGTTCTGCCACGGCATCGCGAGTGCGGTCGTCGTCGGTAGGGCCGAGGCCGCCGATGCCGATGACGAGGTCGGCGCGTTTCAATGCCTCGCCGAAGGCTTGCTTCAACCGCTCGCGGTCGTCGCCGACAATGGTCTTCTGCACTACGGCAACGCCGAGCCGCTCGAGCTGGTCGCTCAAGTAGAGCGAGTTGGTGTCCTGGCGAAAGGGGGTGAGCAGCTCCGAGCCGATGGCGAGTATCTCGGCTGTCTTCATCGCTAGCGCCGCGGCAGCAGTCCGCCCACGGGCCAGGGAAGATGGTAGAGGGCGTTGGTGGTGGCGAGGAAAAGTCCTCCCGGCGTCGCGGGCGCGAAAGCCAGGCCGACCAGGTTTGGTCCCGAGATGACCAGTTCGGGTTCGCCGCCACTCCGGAAGCGGAGGATGCCGCGGCGGCCCTGGTACGAAGCGGCTACGTAGAGATTCCCCTCGCTATCGAAGGCCAGCCCCTGCGGGCGTCCCAAGCCGCGGTAATAGACCGCAACTTGCCCGTTCTCGGCGATGCGATAGACGCAATCGTGGCTGGAGGTCGTAGGCCCGGTGACGTAGAGGTGCTGGTCGGGACCAAAGGCGAGGTGATAGGCGGCTACGCTCGGTTCCAGCGTGGCGAATACAATAATCTGCCGGTCGCGCCCGACGCGGAAAATGGTGCCGCTGCGATCGCCGACGTAGAGGTTTTCCTCGGCGTCGAAAGCCACTCCGGTGGCTATGCCCATGCCCTCGGCGTACACCGTCTTTCGTCCTTCGGGAGTCACCTGATAGACCACGCCATCGTAGCGGCTGGAGACGCAGAGCCGCCCGCTGGAATCGAGCGCCAGCCCGGTGGCATTCATTAGGTCGCCCACAAACGGTTTTACGGTGGAGTCGCGGCAGATTTTGTAGATGGCAATCGGAACTTTTTGTCCCCGGCGGCCGCTGAAAGTCACATACACGTTACCCTCGGGGTCGACGGCGGGATTGGCCACCGGATGCAGGTTATCTGCCACCGGCGCCGCCAGCTCGAGGGTAGCCGGCATGCTTTCGCCGTGCCCGGTCAGTACCCGCACCGATTTCCCGGTTGAGTTCTCCGGCACAGTCGCCAGCAGGAATTGGTCAGCGGCGATGGTGACGCTTCCCGGAGTTTCGCCGAACTTCACCTGGACGCGCTGCCCGTGGTTGGAAGCAAAGCCGCTGCCTTCGATCAGGACTTCTCCTCCGGCCATAGCGGCCGCGGGCACAACGCGGCGAATCTGCGGCTTGTCTTTTACGTCAGCCATCTCGACCAGACCAGCGCCACCAGTCCCGCTCCCGCATAGACGGCGGCGAGCGCGTCGTCGAGCAGCACTCCGGCGGCGCCGGGAAACTGCTCGCTGCGGCGAATGGGAAAGGGTTTCAGCACATCGAAGACACGAAAAAGTATAAATCCCGCGAGGAGATATTTCCACCCGGCGCGCGCCGGCCCCAGTGAGAAACCCAGCACCACCGCCAGCACCAAACCGCCGTAGGTAAGCCACTGCCCCAGGACTTCATCAATCACCACCGCCTGCGGGTCGGTTGTCGTCCAGTGAGGCAAAGCGGCTTCCGTGCTCCACAGCGCCAGCAGCGCCAGCCCCATCAGCGCCAGGAAGTAAACAAACTGCCACAGGGGATTCTCCAGCCCGAAGAACAAGGGCGTGAAGACCACTGCCGCGCCCAGCGAGCCAGCCGTCCCCGGCGCCCGCGGCACACGTCCCAGGCCGAACCCCGTGGCAATCAGGATGGCGTTGCGATTAGGGGCGGGCGCGCGTCTTGCGTCAGGAGTCAGAGGAGTAATTCCAACCGCCCGGTAATTCTATCACAGCGGCGCGCGGGAACGGACACTGGCGCGTCAGCTACCGCGACGTCTTCCAGGCCTGCACTTCGCGCAAAAGTTCGATCAGCCGCGTACTCGCCTCGAACCCGCTGCCGAAGCGGACGTCGTTGTAGAGCCGTGTAAACTCGCTCACCCGGCCGGCGAGTTCCGGCGGAGGCAACGACGCCGCAAACTCCAGCGGGGTTTGGGCGGGAGTTTTGCGGAAGCCTTTTCGGCGTAAGAACGTCAACAAACGCAAATAGACGATGGTGGCTTGGGCAGGGTTGAGGGCGCGGTCGCCATTGCCGCGCAGCAGCCACGCGGCCTTGAGCCAGTTGCGCACGGCGCGGCCGCGAAAAACCACCAGGGCGGCGAGCGCGAGCGCCAGTCCGGTGGGCGCCGAGTAGGGGCTGGTGCGAATCTGCTCGCCCCACTGGTTGAGCTCGGCGGTCAGGTCGCGGCGCTTCTGCCGGAACCAGTGGCGGCTGTCGCGCGCCCAGAGCATGGCTTCGCGGAGTTGGCGGGCCAGTTGCACCTGGTGGAGATCGTCGTAGTTGATCACCCACTCGTCCCACCAGAGGTCGAAAGCATCGAGATAGTTCTGCGCCGTCGTCCACCAGGCGCGAGAGGGCGGGTTGGGGTCGGGGGGGGTGGGGTCGAACTCCACCCAGCCGATGCGGGGGAAATAGACTTCCACCCAGGTGTGGGCGTCGAGCGCTCGCACCACATAGTCGCCTCCAATCTCGTTGTACTCGCCGGTCAGAAAGCCGTTCACCATGCGCGCCGGGATGCCGAGCGTGCGCAGCAGCACCGTCATGGAGGCGGCGAAATATTCGCAGTGGCCGCGCCGGCGCACGAAAAGGAAGTTGGCCAGCGGGTCTTCTTCCGGCGTCTGCGGCAACTCCAGCGTGTAACCGAATTGAGTGCGGAAATAGCGCTCCAACTCGCGGGCCTTGTCGTAGGGGTTGTCGAAGCGGGAGGTAACCTGCCGGGCCAGCTCAGGCAGGCGGGGGTCGAGCGTCGGCAGTTGCAAATAGGTTTGCCGGAGGCCGGCCGGGTAGTCGGTGGACGCCGCCCGCAGCAGTTCCGGCGTGGCGCGGCCGATGTCGGAGACGGCGTCGTAGCCGGTCTGCCCGTAGCCGCGCTGGTAGAAAAGGAGCGAGCCGGTCGCGTCCACATCGAGGCGGCGGAGGCGGCCGAAGATTTCCAGCGGCACGGCGGCGGCGAAAAGCGTGCTGGCGGAAATGGGCTCCAGCAGCACGCGGTAGTGGACGCGCCGCGCCGGCACCTGCGGGTGCATGGGAAGGTCCCGCAGCGGCTCGCGCGGCAGGTAGAAGTGGCCGCTGCGCGCGTCCAAGCGCAGCTTCGCTGCGCGCGACTGGGTTTGCCAGCGGTGGCCGTCGAAGCGGGTGAAGGCCAGGCCGCGCCACTTGAGCCCTTCCAGCTCCTGCGCATCGCCCTCTTCGGCGCGGATGCGCATGACCACGGCAGGGTTCTGCTTGATGCTGCCGATGTCGCCCAGCGTCACTTCGTCGGAGAAGCCGCTGATTTGTTCCTGCTGGAAGCCGTAGGCGCTCATGTAACCGGTGGAGAAGCGCGGCAGAATGAAGAAGAAAACCGCGGTCAGCAGCAGCACGCCCACGGCGACGTTGACCGAGGTGAGGAGCAAGGAGCGCTCCAGGCGCCGCCCTGTGGCCGAGCCTA
>CAYTXK010000013.1:17999-22674 GCA_964441645.1 uncultured Acidobacteriota bacterium | reverse complement strand
CACGATGCCCTTTTCGTGGGCCGTGCCCAGGGCGTCGGCGCACTGGAGGGCGAGAGGCAGGAATTCCGCCGGCGGCATGGGTTGCCCGAGGCGCTCGCGCAGCGGCTGCCCTTCCACGTACTCCATCACCAGAAAAATCTCGCCGCCGTCCTCGAAAACGTCGTAGATGCCGGCGATGTGCTGATGGTTGAGGGCGGAGGCGCGCTCCGCTTCCTTGAGGAAGTGGCGGCGGAAACGTTCGTCGTCGCGCAGATGGGGCGCCATGCGCTTAAGAGCTACGGTGCGCTTGAGCTTGGTGTCGTCGGCGCGGTAGACCTCGCCCATGCCGCCCGCGCCCAGCCGGGCGCGAACCGCGAACCGCCCCACAGTCTTCCCGGTGAGGTCGCCGGCGGCGGCCGGGGGGTCGCCGGGGGGCGGAGGTTTCTGCTCAGTCATGCTGCGAGCCCTGAGTGGCAAAAACGCGGTCGCGAATGAATTCGATGAGCGCGAGGGGACAGAGCTGCTGCGGCTGCACTACGAACACCGGCTTGTGCTCGAGAGGCTGGAGCGAGACGCCATCCCAGGCTGGCGCGGCCGGCATGGGAGCTACAACCACATAGGCATCAGCGCGGTCGAGGAATTCGCGCGCCGAGGCTTTGAAATCGCCTTGCGCGAAATCGAGCACGGGAAGGTAAAGCGCCGGGCGGAGAAAATGCAGCACAGTGTTGCTTTCCAGGATGACCTTGTCGGCGCCGGCGAGCCGCTCTCGCAGCAACGGCATGGCTTCGGCCAGCCGGCCCTGCTTGGTGCGCACCCAGTAGACGCGCGCGGCGCCGGCGGCGAGGAAGCGCGCGGTGTCTGTGCCGCTGGAGGCGTCGTGCTCTTCGTCGAGCGCAACGGTGTGCTCGTCCACGGCGCAACCGCAACTTTCGCCGTTGGTCGAGCAGACACCGTGGCCGAACTGAGTGATTTTGGCGGCGGTCCAGCGGGCTTCGGGAAAGGCGCGGATGATTTCCACGACCAGTTGTGTCTTGCCGATGTTGCGCGTGTGCCCGCCGATGACCAGAATCTGTTGCACCGTGCTTTTCCTTCGCGCCGCTATTTTTTCTTCTTGGCGCGGCGGCGTTTGCCTTCCAAGGCCTCGACGCGCGCGACCAGCTCCGGCAGCCGCGCCACGTGGGCGTGAGTTTTCTTGACTTCGGCCAGGGGCCGCGCCGGCGTCCCCCAAACCACCTGTCCGCTACGAACGATCTTATGGGTGAGGATGCCGGCCTGGGAGCCGATGACGGCATCATCTTCGACGCGGCAGTGGTCGCCGAAGCCCACTTGCCCGCCAATGGTCACGCGGTCGCCAATCACCACGCTGCCGGAGATGCCGGTCTGGGCGGCAATCACGCAATCGCGCCCGATGTGGACGTTGTGGCCCACGTGGACGAGGTTATCGAGCTTGGTGCCGCGGCCGACCCAGGTTTCTTCCAGCGCTCCGCGGTCAATGGCGGTGTTGGCGCCGATTTCGACGTCGTCTTCAATCACTACCGTGCCGCGCTGGGGGAACTTCTCGTAGCGGCCCTCGACGCGCACGTAGCCGAAGCCGTCACTGCCAATCACCGCACCGCTGTGGATGCGCACGCGCGCCCCTACGCGCACGTTGTGATAGAGCGTCACGCCGGGAAACAAGAGGCCGTCGTCGCCCAACTCAACATTCGCCCCCAGGTAACAGCCGGCGCCTAACTGGCAGTTGTCCCCCACGCGAGTGTTCTCTTCGATGACCACATAGGGGCCGACGGCGACGTTGTCCCCCAGCCGCGCGCTGGGATGAACGACGGCGGTAGGATGCTGGCCCGCCACCAGCCGCGGCTCGGGCATCAGCCGCTCGGCGGCGCGCGCAAAGGCCCACTTGGGGTGGGCCACACGGATGAGCGTCTTGCCCCGCACAAAAGCGCCGGAGCCGACCAGGATGGCGCTGGCGGGCGAAGCGGTGGCCTCGGGCAGAAATTTTTCGGAGTCAACGTAAATCAAGTCGCCCGGCTTGGCGCCGGCTACGCTCCCCACCCCGCGGATGTTGGCCTTGGGGTCTCCCACCAATTCGCCGCCCAGGTAGGCAGCCAGTTCAGCGGCCGTCATCGGCATGGCGCATCTCCTTTCAGGCTCTCTGGCGAGCGAATCCCTCTTGCCGCCAGTATAATGTAGCTCTTTGTTTTCCTGAGCAAGCAGTAGAAACATTCGAGCGGCTTCGAGAGGAGACCGGTGGAGGTTCACGCCACAGCCGTCGTTCACCCGCGGGCCCGCCTGCCCCAACGGGGGACCCTCGGCCCTTATTGCGTGGTGGAGGAGGATGTTGAGATTGGCGAAGGCACGCGCCTCGATGCGCACGTCATGGTACACCGCGGCGTGCGCCTGGGCGGCGACTGCCACGTGCACGCCGGGGTGGTGCTGGGACATACGCCCATGATCCGCGGCCGAGCCACCGAGCGCAGCTTCGTCGAGGTTGGAGAGAAAACAATTTTTTTCCCCCACGTCACGGTCGAGCGCGCCGACGGCGAGGACGGGGTCACGCGCCTGGGCGCCGAGTGCTTCATTATGACCGAGGTGCACATCGGGCATAACTCGGTTCTGGGCACAGGCGTCACGCTGGCGAGCGGGGTGGCGCTGGGCGGGCACTCGGTCGTGGAAGACTACGCCTTTATCGGCGGCGGCGCCGTGCAGCACCAGCACGTGCGCGTGGGGCGCCTGGCGATGGTGGGGGGCAACGTGCGCATCATTCAGGATGTGCCGCCGTTCCTCCTGACGGCCGAATTCGACGTCGCCGCCAAAGGGCTGAATCTCGTGGGGCTCAAACGCTACGGGATGCCGCCCGAGCGTATCGCGGCGCTTAAACGTGCTTATACGTTGTTATACCGCTCCAAGCTGCCGCTGGCGGAAGCCCTGCGGCGGATTGAGCAGGAGGTAGCCACCGAAGAGGCGCGCTACCTGGTGAACTTCATCCGTCAATCTGAGCGCGGCATCTGCCGCGAATAAGCCTTAGAACTAATAGACGGGCGGGGCGCCCGGGGGACGGGTTCGCCAGCGGCGGTGAATCCACAGCCACTGCTCAGGATAGCGACGCACGTAGTCCTCGATGGCTCGCGTGAAGCGCACAGTGTTTTCTACCACGTCTCGCTCGGCGTCGCCGGTGCGGACGAGCTCGAGCGCCGGGTCGAAGTGAAGCCGGTACTTGCCGAGCTTTTCGTCCCAGAGCGCGAAGCCCGGGACCACGGCGGCGTCGGCCAGCAGAGCCAGGCGCGCGGGCCCGGCGGCGGTGCTGGCCGGCACGCCAAAAAAATCCACAAACACGTTGCCGTCGCCCTGAAGCACATTCTGATCCAGCAGGATGCCGACGGCGGCGCCGCGGCGAAGCTCATCCAGAACGGCGCGAGCAGCGCCACGGCGGTCGAGGGGCCGGTTGCCACCCAGGCAGCGGTAGCCGTTGACGAGAGCGTCCACGAAAGGGTTATCGAGCGGGCGGTTGAGGTAGGCCAGCGGGTGACCGTAGAGCGAGTGGGCAAACGAGCTCAGCTCCCAGGCCCCCAGATGCGCGGTGAGGAAAACCACTCCCTTGCCGCGCGCCACCGCCTGCTGGAAATGTTCCAGGCCGTCGTAGACGATGACCCGCTCCAGCTCGCGCGCCGTGAGCCGCGGAAAGCGGGCAAACTCCGCCAGCAGCCACCCCCAATGCCGGAAGGCGCTGCGCAGGATGCGCTCCCGCTCCCCGGCGGTCTTCTCCGGGAAAGCGAGACGAAGATTGACTTCCGCCACGCGGCGCCAGTGGCGATGAAAGAAGTAAAAGAGCGCCGCCAGCCCCGCGCCCAGGCGCCGCGCCGCGCCCCGCGGACACCAGCGCAACACGGCAAAAAGGACCGTCACGAAAAA
The DNA here is from genome assembly GCA_964441645.1 of uncultured Acidobacteriota bacterium. Lineage (GTDB taxonomy): Bacteria > Acidobacteriota > Terriglobia > Acidiferrales > 2-02-FULL-67-57 > CAYTXK01. The sequence goes on along the minus strand of CAYTXK010000013.1, from coordinate 18,786 downwards.
ATATTCCAGCCGTTGCCGCCAGCGGCGCGTTTTTTGCTCAGGGGGCACGAGGGCCAGTCACCGGACGGCGGGGCGAGTCCTCCCGCTAAGAAGGCGGCGCTACCAGGGGCAGGTTGCGCAGGAAAAAGGTGATCACCAGGTTCTCATAGTTCCGGCGCTCCTCTTCGATGAGCGAGGACAGGCTGGTGCGCGGCAACACGACCAACTGCTTGGGGCCGGGAGCCCGGGCGTGCAGGTCCTGCGTCATCTGGGCGAGGTTGGGCGTGTCGTCGCCAGCGATGAACAATTTAGGTGTGTTGCTCAAACGAGCCAGATCGGGCCCGACGTCGCGCGAACCTCCATAGCCCCGGGCGAAGACATTAAACTCTGCCACAGTGACAGAGGGCAGGAGGGGAAGCGAATTGGCGCCCAAGAGGCTCAGCTCGCGTCGCAACAAGGCCGTCGGCGACGGGTAAACGGAATCGAGCGCCACCGCCTTCACCTGGGGGAACTCCGGCGCAACGCGCAAAATCGCATACGCCCCCAGCGAGTTTCCCCACAGCCCCAGGCGCTGGCGATCGAAGTCGGTGCGTTCGGTGAGCATGCGCAGAGCGGCGCGCAGCTCACCGGTCTCCTGCAAGCCCAGGGTCGTGTAGGCGACCGGACTGTCGCCGTGCCCGGCGAAATTGAACACATAGACGTTGTAGCGGTGTTGTTGCAGCGAATTGGCCAGGGTCAGAATTTCCGACCGGCTCGACTTGTAGCCGTGGCAAAGCACCACCAGCGGGGCGTTGCGCAGGCCGGGGAA
>CAYTXK010000013.1:0-17967 GCA_964441645.1 uncultured Acidobacteriota bacterium | reverse complement strand
GTGCGGGTCAGCCCGTCGGGGCCCTGAAACTCGAGCGAAACCGTGCTGCCCAGGAACTGGGTGGGGTCAATGGTCTCTCCGGCCTGCAAGGGGTTGAGCACCCGGGAGAGGATGAACCCGCCAACCACCAGCAACCCCAGGAAAGCAAAAAACACAATGGCGAGCGTGATGGCTATAATCTTTGCCCGTTGTGTGGTGGGATTGCGGAGTTCGCTGAAGAAGCCGTTGAGGGCTACCAGCAGACCCCGCTCCCGTCGGCGTCCGTAGCGTAGAGCGGGCACAGGCGATAGAAGCTCCCTGCTAAGATGCGAGCCGCCGCATCTTACCACAGACGGATGCCCGGAAAGGCCTCCCCTTGGAGAAGGCGCGGGTGAAGTAGAGGGCTGAACCCGAATCCATGAGCGAGCCGGCGCTGGAAGTCACCGATCTGGTCAAAGTCTATGCGGGCCGCCGCCGCGCCGCCCCGGTGCGGGCGCTCGACGGCATGAGCTTCTCGGTGCGGCGCGGGCACATCTTCGGCTTGCTGGGGCCGAACGGGGCCGGCAAGACCACGCTCATCAAAATCCTCACCACTCTGACCCGGCCGACGAGCGGCCGCGCACAGGTGCTGGGCTTTGATGTCGTGGCCCAGCCGCTCGAAGTGCGCCGCCGCCTCTCCGTGGTTCTCCAGGAAAGCGCGGTCGAGCTCTTCCTGACCGTGCGCGACAACCTGCTGACTTTTGCCCGCTTCCACGGCCTGGCGGGCCCCGAAGCCCGGCGTCGCGTCGGAACCGCCCTCGAGCGTTTCCAGCTCGGGCCGGAGGCCGACCGCAAAGTGATGGACTTGAGCGGCGGCTACCGCCGGCGCGTGCAAGTGGCCAAGATGTTTCTCGTCGACACCCCGGTCGTCTTCCTTGACGAGTTCTCCACCGGCATGGACCCGCTGCTGAAGCGGGCGCTGATGGGCTACCTGCGGGAAGAAGTGGCCCGCGGACGCACCGTCGTGCTGACCACACAGGTGCTGGGCGAGGCCGAGGAGCTTTGCGACGACATCCTCATCATGAACAAGGGCCGCCAGGTGGCTCGCGGCGACCTGCACTCCTTGAAGCTGCTCTCCCGCGGCCTCTACGACGTGGCCATGACCTTCGAGGAGTTGCCGGCGGGGCTGGAAGCGGAGCTCAAGCCGCTTGCCCCTCTGCGCCTGAACGTCTACCAAAACACCGTGGAGCTGACGCTCAAAGCCGACGAAGCGGCCGTGCTGGCCCTGGTCGCCGAGCTGGGGCGCAAAGGGCGCGTGCTGCGCGTCGAGGTTTCTGGCGCCACGCTGGAAGACATTTTCATCGAGCTGATGAAGGAAAAAGACTCGCCGCTGGCGCCAGGCCCTGACGGGAAATTCTGATGAGCGCTCTCAACGCTATGCTCTATCGCGAGGCGAAGATTCGCTTCACGAATTTCGCCTGGCTGTTCTGGGACTTGCTCTACCCGCTCGGCTATCTGCTGGTGTTCGGCGTGGGCATCAACGCCACCCTGGGCTCGCCCGCGCCCGCCCTGCAGGTGGACTACAACGCTTTCTTCCTCGCCGGCGTGCTCGGCGTCGCCAGCCTGGGGATTGCCCAGAACACCGCCTGGGGCTTCTTTGTCGACCGCGACAACGGCATTTTTTACGAGATGCTCACCTACCCGCTGAGCCGGTCGGAATTTCTGCTGGGAAAAACTGTGTTCAATATTTTTCTGGCCTTGCTGCAGGCGGGCATCACCGTGGGCCTGGCGCGCCTGCTGCTGGGTGTGCCGGTGCGGTTTGATCTGCTGCCGCTCTTGCTGCTGGGCGTGGCGGTGGGGACGGCGGGCTGGGTTTTTTTCCTAGCCATCTTCGCCCTGAGAATCCGCCGCAACGACCTCTTCAACAGCGTGATGTCGGTCTTTTACTTTGTGTTTCTCTTTGCCAGCTCCATCTTCTATCCCCTCGAGCCATTGCCCGGCTGGTTCCGCTGGGCGGCCCTGGCCAATCCCCTGACCTGGCAGGTGGATTTGTTGCGCTTCAGTTCGCTCGGCCTGGGCGACCCGGGCCGGATTTTGCTCGAAAGCGCGGCGTTTGTGATATTTTCTCTCGCGGCTTTCCTGTACGCGGTGCGTTGCTTGCAGCAGCAGAATTAGTCAGCCTGCCCCGCGGCAGGCGGGGCGGCTACGGCCACCCAGCACGGGCGATGAGCATAAAAACTTTCACTCCCGAGGCGGTGCGCGACCTAAAGACCACCGCCTCGCTGGTTCCGAGCTCACGCTATCTGGCGCGCGCCATGCTGGCGCCGCTGCCGCTCCGGCAGGCCCGCTGCGTGGTCGAATTCGGCCCCGGCACAGGCGCCATGACCCGGCCGCTGCTGGCGCTGCTGCCGGCTGACGCCAAAGTGCTGAGCTTCGAAGTCAACCCGCGCTTTTGCGCTTACCTGAAAGAGAATCTCACCGACCCGCGGCTGGAAGTCATCCCCGGCAGCGCCGAGCGCCTGCCCGAGGAGCTGGCAGCGCGCGGCCTGGGCCCGGTGGACGCCGCGCTCTCTTCTCTCGGCCTCACGACCATGCCTGACCGTGTCCGGCGGGGCATCGTGCAAGGCTTGGTATCGGTAATGGCGCCGCACGGGGTCTTCACCCAGTTCCAGTATTTGCACAGCCTACTCGCCTTCCTCCAGCCGACGAACGGCGGGCTCGAGCGCTTCACCGCCGCGTCGTTCCTGCGACAGTATTTCTCGCAGGTGTCGACCGAGATTGTTTGGCGGAATTTCCCGCCCGCCTTTGCCCTCACTTGCCGGCGCTAGCGCCGCCTCGCCACCCTCCAGTGCTATAATCGCGCCACGGTTCGCCCCCATGGCCGTAGCCCCGCAACCCCGCGTCTTTGAAATCGTCGAGCTCCCCCAGGTGCGGGCGCGGGCGCTCGGAACGCTTTTCGACGAGGAAATCCGCCACTGGCGCAAGGAGCTCTACTGGGACTACGCCCCTTCGGTGGAAATGATTCGCCGCCACGTCGAGGCGCGCAGCCTCTCCGGCTATGTCGCTCTCCAACGCGGCGAGGTGGCCGGCTATTGCTTTTTTGTCTATGAGGACGACAAGGGGCTGCTCGGCGACGTCTACGTGCTCGAGGCCTACCGCCGCGAGCGTCCCTACGGCGGCCCGGCCGGCATCGCTTCCCTGCTGGTGGAGCGGGTGCTGGAAACACTCGAGGAGTCGCCGTCCGTGCGGCGGATTGAAGCGCAGGTGCTCCCCTTTGGGTTGGAGCCACTCGCTCCCCTCTTTCAGGCGCGTGACTTCCGCTGCTTCCCCCGGATCTTTTTCTACAAGCCGCTCGAACACCAGCGTCCCGCGGAAAGCCCGGCGGCCGCGGCGCCTGGATCCGGCGTCGAGATACGCCCCTGGGAGGACCGCTTCTTTGAGCCGCTGGCGGAGTTGATTGTCGCCGCCTACGCCGGCCATCTCGACAGCGAGATCAACGACCACTACGAAACCGTGGAGGGCGCGCTGCGCTTTCTCAAGAACATCGTGCTCTTTCCCGGCTGCGGCGTTTTTCAGCCTCAGTGCTCGTTCGTCGCCGTGCCTGCCGGCCAGGCCGGCGGGCCGCTGGCGGGAGCGGTGCTCGCCTCGCAGGTGGCGCGCGGCGTGGGTCACATCACCCAGCTCTGCCTGCGGCGCGAATGGCAGGGCCGAGGGGTGGGCCGGGAGTTGATGCAGGCAGCGATGGACCGGCTGGCGGCCCGGGGGCATTACGGCGTCTCGCTCACCGTCACGGCCGACAATCATCCCGCCGTCAAGCTCTACCGCCGCTTGGGTTTCGGGGTTCTCAAAGGCTTCGCCGCCTACGCCCGCGACCTCCCTGCCCGGCAGGCACGCCTCCGCTGACCACTGGCCCCGCTTTGCCCCTCAGAGGTGCTCGAGCTCGTCCTCTTCCAGCCCGAAGTAGTGCCCCAGCTCGTGCCGTAGCGTCAGCCGAATCTCGTTGCGGATCTCTTCCTCGGTGTCGCACACCGCTTCGATGTTTTTCTGGTAGAGAAACACCTGGTCGGGCGGCCCGGGCTCGAAGACGCTTTTCTGGGTCTGGGGCACCCCCACGAACTCGCCCAGCAGCAGCTCGTCGTCGGGGCCCGGCGGGGAGGGAGACTGCTCGCGCGGATAGTCTTCGACAATGATGGCCAGATTTTCCAGGCGCTCCCGGTAGCGCCGCGGCAGCTCGGCCAGCGCTCGCTCCACCAGTTGTTCGAAGCGCGCCCGCGTCATTCCTCCACCATCTTACCGGATGGCGGCGCCGCCTCCCCAGCCCCGATTTGTTGCTTGACACTGTTGCGCGCGCTGGCTAGCATCCCGCTTCCACCTCGGGGAGACTGTCTCGTAGAAAATTTCGTAACCGGTTGCTGGAGTCCGGCGTCTAAACGGTTTTCCAGCCCTGAATCCCGCCTAAGGAGACTGCGATGCCATCGAGCCGCTTCCGCTGGCCGAGAGCGAACCGCCAGGTTCTGTTGCTCATCCTGGGTCTCGCGGCCCTGGTGGCCGCGGGGCTGACCCCGCTGGGCGGGGCGGAGCGGCCCAACGAGCCGCCTTACTTTGCCATCCGCGGGGCCCGAATCGTGCCCGTCTCCGGCCCGGTCATCGAAGCAGGCACCATCGTGATGGCCAAGGGCGTCATCACCGCCGTGGGCGCGAACGTCACCATTCCCCCTGAAGCCTGGGTCATCGAGGGCAAGGGTCTGACGGTGTACCCCGGCTTGATTGATTCGCTCAGCAACCTCGGCTTGCAGGCCGAGGGCGAGGGGCGGCCCGGGGGACCTCCGGGTCAGGGCGGCGAGCGCCGCGCGCCCATCTCCCAGGGGCCGCAAGACCGCCCGGCAACCACGTCCTGGGAAAACGCCGCCGACCAACTCAACCTCGAAGATAAGCGCCTGGAGAGCTGGCGCAAAGCCGGGTTCACCTCCGCGGTCACCTCCCCCGACAAAGGCATCTTCCCCGGACAGGCGGCCCTCATCAACCTGGCGGGCGACCGCCCCAACGAGTTGGTGGTCAAGACGCCTGTAGCCTTGCGCATCAACCTGACGCCTCTGCCCGGCTTCTGGAACTTCCCCGATTCCCTGATGGGCGTGCTGGCTTACATCAAGCAGCTTTTTCTCGATGCCGACCAGTACGCCAAAGCTTGGACAATGTACTCCGCCAGCCCCAAGGGGCTTGAACGGCCGAACTACGACCGCACCCTCGAGCCGATTCGCCAGGCGGTGGCCGGCCGCTGGCCGGTGCTCATCCCCGCCACCTGGGCGAAAGAAATCCTCCGCGGCATCAAGCTCGGAGAAGACATCGGCGCCAACACCTTGCTCTACGGCGGCCATCAGGGCTACGAAACCGCCGGCGTGCTGGCCGCGAAGCGCGTCCCCATCCTCGTCAGCCTGAAGTGGCCGGAGAAGCCGACCGACGCCGACCCGGAGGCCGAAGAAGCCCTGCGGGTGTTGCGACTGCGCGACCGCGCCCCCTCCACCCCCGGCGTCTTCGAGAAAGCGGGCGTCAAGTTTGCCTTCTACTCCGATGGCCTCTCCAATCCGCAGGACATCCTGAAAAATGCCCGCAAGGCCGTCGAAGCCGGTCTGACGGCCGAGGCCGCCCTGCGCGCCTTCACGTTGAGCGCCGCGGAAATCTACGGTGTGGCTGACCGGCTGGGGAGTCTCGAGCCCGGGAAGCTGGCCAACCTGGTGGTGACCGACGGCGACCTCTTCGCCGAAAAAACCAAGGTGAAAATGACCTTCATCGACGGGCGGAAATACGACGTCCGTGAGCCCGCGCGGCCCACCGAGCCGCCCACCGTAAAACTGACCGGCAAGTGGTCCCTCACCGTCAATACTCCGCAAGGCCCCGAGGATCGCACTGCCGACCTCACTATGGCCGACGACGGCACCCTGACCGGAACCCTCACCGGCCGCTGGGGAACCCTCAGCATCTCCAACGGCTGGGTCAGCGGCAATAAATTCAGCTTCACCATCACCATTCCCATGGGGCCGCGCACGGTGGAAGCAACCTACAACGGCACAGTTGAGGGCGACAAGATGACCGGGTCAGTAAGCACCAGCTTTGGCGCTGTCGAGTTCACCGGCACGCGTCCGGGCGATAACGCGGGCAGCCCGAAAGCGACGCGCTAGTGCCGTTCCAACTGACAATGACGAAGCCAACTATCCAAGAAGCTCCGCGGTTCCGAGATTCCCAGCCGAAACCAGAACGATGCCGATTGTGCGTTCCCAGTTGGAACGGCACTAGGAGGCCACGATGAAAAAACACACGCTGGTTAGCGCTTGTCTGATTCTCACCGTGGCCGTGGCCGTGCCGGCGACGCTCCTAGCGCAAGGCTCGGCGACCACCGTCATCCAGAACGCCACCATCCTCACCGTCACCCAGGGCACCATCGAGAAAGGCTCCATCCTCATCCGCAACGGCAAAATTGCTGCCGTGGGCAAAGAGGTGATGGCGCCGGCGGGCGCTACGGTGATTGACGGCACGGGAATGTACGTCATCCCGGGAATCATTGACGCCCACTCCCACATCGCCGCAGATAGTATCAACGAAGGCAGCATCGCCGTCTCCGCCATGGTGGGCATCGAGGACGTCCTCGACCCCAACGACATTGACATCTACCGCGACCTGGCTGGCGGCGTGACCACCGCCAATGTGCTGCACGGCAGCGCCAATCCCATCGGGGGCAAGAACGCCGTTATCAAGCTGCGCTGGGGCAAGGACGCCAGGGGACTGCTCTTTGAGGGCGCGCCCCCGGGAATCAAGTTCGCCCTGGGCGAAAACCCCAAGCGCTCGAACTTCCAGCCGCCCCCCGGCGTGCCGCGGCGCTACCCCAACACGCGCATGGGGGTGATGGACGTCATCCGGCAGGCGTTCGTCGAGGCGCGCGAGTACCGCAAGCAGTGGCAGGACTACCGCAAACGCGCCGCCGGGGAGAAGAATCTCCTCCCGCCGCGGCGCGACCTGAAGCTTGATACGCTGGTCGAAATTCTCGAAGGCAAGCGGCTGGTGCACTCCCACTGCTACCGCGCCGACGAAATCTTGCAGCTCATCCGCCTGGCGGAGGAGTTCGGGTTCAAGATTGCCTCTTTCCAGCACGTGCTGGAAGGCTACAAGGTCGCCAAAGAGATTGCCGCCCACGGGGCCGGCGCCTCCACCTTTTCCGATTGGTGGGCCTACAAAGTCGAGGCCTACGACGCCATCCCCTACAACGCCGCGCTGATGACCGAGCGCGGCGTGGTGGTTTCCATCAACTCCGACAGCGCCGAAGAAGCGCGCCACTTGAACCAGGAAGCTGCCAAGACCATGAAGTTCGGCGGGCTCTCGGAAACCGAGGCGCTCAAGCTGGTCACCTTGAACCCGGCCAAGCAGCTCCACATTGACGACCGCGTCGGCTCCATCGAAGTGGGCAAGGACGCCGACCTGGCGATTTACAACCACCACCCCTTGAGCGTCTACGCCGTCGTCCAGAAAGTGTTGATTGACGGCCAGGTGTATTTCGACCGCCAGCAGGACATCGCCCAGCGCGCCGAGCGCGAAAAAGAGAAGCAGGCGCTGCAAGAAAAGGCCAAGGGCGAGAAAAAAGAAGAGAAGAAGGAAGAAAAGAAAGAACCTCCGAAGCCGCCGACCAGTGCGGTCACAATTTTCTAAGAGGCGAGGGGAGAAGCCATGAAAAGCCTAAAGCGAGCGGCGGTGAGCTTACTGGGGGTCGCGGCCCTGGCGGCGATGGTGCTGCCCGGCCTGGCGGCAACCGCGGCGGAGAAGACCTACGCCATCCGTGGCGCCAAAATCTACACGCTGGCGGGCCCGCCGATTGAGAAAGGCACCGTCATCATCCGCGGCGGAAAAATCGCTGCCGTGGGCGCCGACGTCGCGGTGCCTGCCGACGCCGAAGTGGTGGACGCCACCGGGTTGGAAGTTTATCCCGGGCTTTTTGATTCCGTTAGCCGCCTGGGGTTGACCGAAGTGGGCGCGGTCTCGGCCACGGTGGACACCGACGAGCTGGGCAGCTACAACCCGCACCTGGCGGCGGCGACCGCCGTGCACCCCGCCAGCGAGCACATTCCCGTGGCCCGCGCCAACGGCATCACCCACGCTGTGTCGGCCCCGGGAAGCGGTGGAGGCGGGTTCTTCGGCGGCTTTAGCGGGGCGATCATGCCCGGCCAGGCGTCGCTGATTCACCTGAGCGGCTGGACGATTGAGGAGATGCTCATCAAGCGCTCGGTGGGACTGATTGTGAATTGGCCGTCGTTTCAAACCCGCACCTTCGACTTCGCCACCTTCAGCGTCAAAGAACGCCCCTTCACCGAAGTCAAAAAAGAATACGACGAAAAAATTGCCGAGCTGGAAAACTGGCTGGAGGCGGCGCGGCACTACGCCCAGGCCGCGGAAAAAGGCTCGGCGGACAAGTTCGAGCGCGACCTGAAACTGGAATCGCTGGGGCCGGTCGTCGAGGGCAAGCTGCCCGTCATCGTCATGGCCAATAACGCCCGCGACATCAAAAACGCGCTGGAGTTCTGCGACAAACACCACCTCAAGATGATTCTCGCCGGCGGCGCCGAGGCCTGGAAGGTCAAGGATCAGCTCAAGGCGAAAGACATCCCGGTAATTTTGCGTCCCACCCAGGCCTTGCCGGGGGAAGAGGACGAGCCCTACGACAAGCCCTTCACCAACCCCGCCGAGCTGTACCAGGCGGGGGTGCGCATTGCCTTCGCCACTTTCGACTCAGCCGATTCGCGCACTCTGCCCTACGAAGCCGGCAACGCCGTCCCCTACGGGCTGCCCCAAGAGGTGGCCTTGAAGGGAATCACGCTGACGCCGGCGCAAATCCTGGGCGTGGCCGACCAGCTCGGCTCCATCGAGGTCGGCAAGCTGGCCAACCTCATCGTCACCACCGGCGACCCGCTCGAATTCCAGACGCAGGTGCGCTACCTCTTCATCAACGGCCAGCCCACCTCGACCGATAATAAGCACAAGCAGCTCTACGAAAAGTACCGCGCCCGGCCGTAAGGCCGCCGCTCAGGGGCGGGCACGCTCGCCCAGCAGGTGGCGCAACTCTTCCATAAACTCCTTGACGTCCTTGAAATCCAAATAGACCGACGCAAAGCGCACGTAGGCCACCTTGTCGAGCTGCCGCAGGCGGGTCATAATCAGCTCGCCCGCTTCGCTCGAGCGCCGCTCACGGTTGGGCGAATCGGCGACAAAGGCCTCCACCTCATCCACCAGCGCTTCCAGCTTCTGCATGGGGACGGGGCGCTTCTCGCAGGCGCGCAGCAGCCCCGCCAGGACCTTGCCGCGGTCGAAGCGCTCGCGGCGGTTATCTTTTTTGATCACCACATAGGGGATTTCGTCAATGCGTTCATACGTCGTGAAACGGCGGCCGCAGTCCAGGCATTCGCGGCGCCGGCGGACGACGTCGCCTTCGCGCGCTTCGCGCGAATCCACCACCTTGTCCTGGAGATGAGCGCAGAAAGGGCACTTCATGGCGCCGCGCACCCGGAGGAGTCCCCTGAACTCCCCGCTGGTGAGACGCCAAAGCCTACTACCAAGCCCGGCGGCTGGCAAGGCTTCCCCGCGGAACGGTTGCCGGGCGGGACGGGAGAGGATAAGATGCCGCCACGGGTCGGGGTCCCGCTTGGGGGAACTTTTCGTCGCCTGAATCCGTTTTCTATAGTAGGCGACCGATGGATCGGGAGCGCGTGAGGTGGACGATGCCGAGTTGGTGCGGCGATGCCTGGCGGCCGACGCCAGTGCCTGGGATACGGTGGTTCGCACCCACACCCGCCGCGTCTACAACCTCTGCTACCGCTTCACCAGTCGCCGCGAAGAAGCGGAAGATTTGACCCAGGAGGTTTTTCTCCGCGTGTTTCGCACTCTCCAAAGCTACGACCCGCGGCAAGGCCCGTTGCAGGTCTGGATGCACCGCGTGGCGCGCAACTTGCTGATTGACCACTACCGCGCCACCCGCAAGCACCGCCTGGCCGTGCCGCTGGAAGATGAGATGGCGCACCTGGAAGAGAAAGAGTCGGCCGCTCCTCGGCCCGACCGGGCCCTGGCCCGGCGCGAGGTGAGCGCCGCCATCGAGCAGGCCCTGGCGCGGCTTTCGCCCGAGTTGCGCGAGGCCGTCATCCTGCGCGACATCCAGGGGCTGGACTACCGCGAGATTGGCCAGGTGAAATCGCGCATCAACCGCGGCCGCGCCGAGCTGGGGAAGTTTCTCAAGCGGCATCCGGGCTTCGAGAGTTTTGAAGGAATGGCGCAAGCATGAGCTGGACTTGCACACAACTTGACGCCCGCCTGGAGGATTATCTCGAAGGGCGCCTGGCCCCGGCTGAGCACGCCGCCGCTGATGCGCACGCTCGCGCCTGCCCGCGCTGCGCCGAGTGGGGCGACGCCCGCCGCGCCGCCCTCTGGCTGCGCCAGCTTGATGTGCTGGAATCCCCGCCCGGCCTGGAAACCCGCATTGTGGCCGTGACCGTCTCTCCCCCGTCAAAATAAAGCGCCTGGTCGGTGCGCGACTGTAGCTGGCGCGCCCTGATGCAACCGCGCTTCGCCCTCGGCCTGGGGGCCGCCATTGTCTCGCTCACCCTGGTGCTGAATGCCTTCGGTGTTCGCGCCAGCGACATCCGCGCCGCCGACCTGAACCCGGTCAACCTCTACCGCGGCTTGGAGCGGCAGACGCAGCTCAGCTACGGGCGGACCGTCCGCTTCCTCAACGACCTGCGGCTGGTCTACGAGATCCGTTCCCGCCTGGAAGAGAGGGCGGCTCCGGGGGAGCAGCCCCCCGCCACTCCTCCCCAGAAGCCTGACCAACCCAAACCCAAGAATGAAAAGAAACCTGAAAACTCCTCCGGCGTGGGCCGGGCGCCGATAGCGCTCGCCGTCCAATTGCTCGGAGGCCTGGGAGAGCTGCGATGAAGTGCGTGAACCATCCCGAGGTGGACTCAGTCGGATTCTGCCGGCAGTGCGGCAAGGCGCTCTGCGGCGCCTGCCGGCATGAGGTGAAGGGCGCCGTCTACTGCGAAGATTGCCTGGCGGCCGGCGTAGCCCCCGGCGCCGCCGCGGCCGCCCCCGGCAAGCCCAGCCCGGGCACCGCCTTCGCCCTGGGGTTTATTCCCGGCGTCGGGGCGCTCTATAACGGCGAGTACACCAAGGCTCTGATCCATTTCTTTATTTTCGCTGGCCTCGTGACCATCCTGAGTTCGGGAGAGGCGGGAGGCTTTGAGCCGTTCTTCGGGATGATGCTGGCGGCCTTCATCATTTACATGGCCTTCGAAGCGCGCGATAGCGCCAAACGCAGAGCCGCGGGGTTGGCCCCGTCCGGAGCCTGGGCCGGCCTGGGGGGAGAGCAGGGCACACCCATCGGCCCCTTGATTCTGATTGTGCTCGGTGCGCTCTTTCTCATGAACACGCTCGACCTCTTCCCCTTCTTTTACCTTTGGCGTTTCTGGCCCCTGGTGTTGATTCTCTTGGGCGTGTGGATGCTGTGGAAGCGAGCCACCCCCCCACCCGGCTAAGGCCGCGAGGAGACCCTGATGAGCGAAGGACCGACCGCCACCCCGACCCCCACGGGCCCGCCGCCCCATCGGTACCGCGGCGTCTCGGGCTGCGGCTGCGCCCGCTGCCGCATCCGCGGCTTCCGCACCCCGGTCATCCTCATTACTATCGGAGGACTGTTCCTGCTGGACCGCACCTTTCAGTTGGTCCGGTTTGGCCACCTCTGGCCGGTGATCCTGATTGTCATCGGGATTGTGATGCTGCTGGAATCCACCGCCTCCACCGAGGGGCACCGAGGCTGACATGAGCAATGGAACGGCGTATCGTCGCGGGTCGGTTTTTGGCGGACTGCTGCTGATCGTCATCGGCGGCTTGTTCCTCTACGCCAATCTGCACCGGGAGTTCTCCCCCTGGCCGCTGATCGCCACCTTCTGGCCGGTGCTGATTATTTTCTGGGGGCTGAGCCGCCTGGTGGACTATCTCATCCTGCGCGGCACGCCGGAAGCGGCGGCGGTGACCCGCCTGGGCGCGGGCGACATCTTCGGGCTGATCTTCCTCGTTCTCTTCGGTTCGATGTTCAGCCAGGCCTACAACCGCGGCTGGTGGAAGGGCGGGCCCTTCATCTCCATCGGCGGAGAAGAGATGGGCTGCATTTTCGGGTCGGAGTACGAGTTCAGCGACGACGCCTCGCACGCCCTGGGCCCCGCCCCGAGCTTCGAGCTCGCCAACGGGCGCGGTTCGGTGACCGTCACCACCGGAACCGGCACCGAGGTGCGCATCAAGGCCCGCAAGCAGGTCTGCGCGCAGAGCCAAGAGGAAGGCCAGGAAATGGCGGCCAAGATGATCCCGGTGTTCGACGAGCGCGGCGACGCCCTAGAATTCCACTGGGACACCCCCACCGGCTCCACCGGGCTGCTGCGCGCCGCCCTGGATGTGGAAGTGCCCCGGGGGGTGAACCTGAAGCTCGAGACCCGCGGCGACGTCAAGATTATCGGCCACCAGGGCGCCGTCGTAATCAACTCCGAACGCGGGGATGTGGAGCTGAGCAAGATTGACGGGCCGGTGGAGCTGAAACTACGCCACGGCTCCGCGCGGGTCACGGACGTCCGAGGCGAGGTCAAGATAGACGGCCGGGGCGGCGAGGTGCAAATCCGCGACGTGAGCGGAGCGGTGAGCCTGGAGGGCGAATACTACGGGCCCATCCGCCTGGCCGCCATCGCCGGCCCGGTGCGTTTCACTTCGCGGCGGACGAACCTGGAAGCAGCCCGCCTGGAGGGCGAGCTCTCGCTGGACAGCGGCGAGCTCAGCCTGCGCGGCGTGCCCGGCGATGTCACCCTGCTCACCAAAAACAAAGAAATCAACATCGAGCAGGTTTCGGGGCAACTGCGCGTCGAGAACCGCAACGGGCGGGTGGTGATTCGCGCCCCCCAGCCGCCCACCAGCCCCATCCAGGTCCAGAACGAGCGCGGGGGCATCGAGCTCTACCTGCCCGGCTCCAGCGGCTTCCAGCTTATGGCCACCGCGCGCAAAGGCGACGTGGAATCGGATTTCACCGGCCTGAAGTCGGAGCGGGAGCGCGACCGCGGCCCCGATGAAACCCTCAGCGGCAAGGTGGGCGACGGCCGCGCCCTGATCCACCTCAGCACCACCTACGGCACCATCTCCATCCGCCGCGGCCGCTAATGCCGTTCCAACTAATTTCAACTAAGTGGCACACTTTCTTAGCTGGTGCTATCGTGCTGACCTTTGGACTCACTTGGGCGTAAAAAGTTGGAACGGTACTAGCCCCCTCAGAACAATCTTCTGTCATTCTGAGCCCCGAACCCTTCGGGGCGAAGAATCTCTCCCGCGCGCACGACCGCCCCCAAGATTTTCTCAGCCCCGTTGCTCCCACCGCGGGGCAACCCCAACCCCGCCTCGGTTTGGGTAGGGCAAGGCTTTATTTATCCTGAGCGAAGCCGAAGGATGCCTTGCCGCTCTGTTGTCATTCCGAGTCCCCGAAGGCCAGGCTTGGCAGGCATTCGGGGCGAGGAATCTGCATTTCTCCCACTCGCCTGTCCGTGTAGGGGAGGGGCTTGTCCCCTCCCGCAGCCTTCCGCTCAGGTTGGAGTCCGATGTGTCGCCGACACCCTTCATCTCTTCACCCAGAAGCCCTTGCGGAAGCCTTTATTTCGTTCACCTTGTGGGCTTCACACGCTTCGAGAGGAATTTCAGGGTATGAACAATAAATCCGACGTTTTGCTCACGGAAGGCGAGTTATGATTAGCATTACCTTCGCTGCTGGAGGGTATTGCCCTATGGAAAGGAAGTGGGTTTGGGGCTGCGTACTTGGACTCATTCTCGGATTAGCATCGCCTATCCTGCCGCAGGTACCGAAAAGTGCTCCGAGGCCATGTGTCGTCGCCATTATGTTCGAATCACAGATGGACGAAGAATACGCATCCCAAGTGAGTCGTGCATATGACGATTTGTTCAAGCAGGTGGACAAGCTACCTACAGAAGAGGGATTGCGGAAACTCCGCGAGGGGCCGGATCCTCTTGAAAAACTGCCCCCACCCGGTGGCGCTGCCTTGTACCACAACGAACACAGGGCTACCCGGAACCTTTACCAGGAGCTAAACAAAATTGCAGAGCAGGACAATCTGCACATCACTGGCCGGATACTTCTTCACGGGTTCAGAGAGGTCGAAGAAGCCATAAAAGAACACCTTGGCAGTGAAAAAGCACCCAAGGAGGAGGACCCCCGAAGTGGGGCGGATGTGGTGGTTGAAGTCAACGTTTCCTGGCTCAAGGGGTCTATCGCTAGCTTCCGGAAAGTATACTACCGCTACCGGGACAAGGATTTCTCCATATCCTCGACGTTGATTTCTATTGGTGGCGACCCACCCGTCAAGCTTGGAGACCATCGCTTCCCTAGTGTCGAGGTTGTGTTGAAGGCCGTTCGCCGCTGGCGGCAAGCCTCCGGCACCGAATAGGCTGCTCCATTCCAGACGCATGCAGTACTAGCACCGCCCTCTTCCCTGATGGCCTATTGTTTCGGGCCTGCTTCCATCACTTGAGCAAGGTGCGGGGAATCCGCCTGCCGTGCTTGACCTCGGCGGCAACACTCCCCGGGCCTCCACGTCCTGGCCCTCGAAGTGACAGCGGCGACCACAGGAGGCAGGCTACAGCCCTCTCAGCGGCCTTCCAGGTCTGTGGTGGGCGTGGCATAACAGCGCGCTTGAAATAGCGCCGCCCGCAGCGAGTGCCGAGACTGCTACTGCTGTCGTTCCGATTAGACTGAGAATCGTTGGATCTAGGTCTGCCATCGCATGCCTCCATTTCGTGCGCTCCCCATTTGATTACTCAGTCGCTTTGCACCTAGGTTCCTCTCCCGGTCATACGCAACGCCAGCCTTATCAAAGCGAAAAGTCGGTGGAACAGATAGTCAACATGATCGTCATGGTCCAACCCGGTTTGTGTTGTTTCGCTGTGGCGGATTCGAAATGTATTTCCGGTGCGGTTGAGTTCGGCAGCTTCCGTTTCCAGAACTTGACGGAAATTTGCTTCGCTAGCCATCTTGTCCAGCAAAGCAGTTGTGGATACTTTCTTGTCTTTTCCTGGTTCAATGGTCTTTAGTATTTCCCAAGCGTACGACAGTTTCTCGAGTCCGTCTCGGCGGACACTAGGATCGGGATCCAGAAAGCGTACCCTCGCAGTTTCGAGTAGCGTGTCAAGCTCATTGTCCCCCGTGTGAAAAACACCTGACGCAAGGGCTTCTCGAAGCACTGGAGGAGCCAAGCGAACAACCTCGCCATTCGGCCTCAACTCGTAAGCCATTTCGTTGCGCGCGAATATTCGCTCCACACTCTCGCGAAAGTCCGCCTGACCGCCATCGCGATCGAATGTTAGGTGGTAATGGCTGAAAAAGCTGTGAAAGGAGCCTTGAATCGGCCTTGCCACCGCTCTGTGGCAAAATTCCAGCAGATCAAGGACCGCTAAGGTCGGCGGTACTGTGTCTTCGCGCAAAGGCCATTGGATCTCGGGGATCTCGGCCCTGAGAGCTAAGGAGAAATCACGCTCACTTGAACCACACGTCCCCTGCCCGTCTCGGCACTGTTCCGGGAATTGATGCCCAAAGGACCCGTCAGCTAGGCACTTTCGGATGACTGCTACAATGCCGC
The DNA here is from genome assembly GCA_964441645.1 of uncultured Acidobacteriota bacterium. Lineage (GTDB taxonomy): Bacteria > Acidobacteriota > Terriglobia > Acidiferrales > 2-02-FULL-67-57 > CAYTXK01. The sequence goes on along the minus strand of CAYTXK010000013.1, from coordinate 2,305 downwards.
CCCAAGCTTGTTCGGCGATTTCTTCCCGCGTACGCGGACGGGGACCATGTTCCCGGTCACTGAAATAAGTTCTAGCCATTTAAGTGCTCTGCATATGCTCCTGGTCTCTTTTTTTCCCAGAGGCTTCCCGGTCGTGGCGGCTGAGACTAGAGTCCATGTCGCTCGGCTCTCTCAATACCTCATCGTTAAGTTCTTTGTCACCGTGAAACGCTCGACGATAGGTTTTCTGTGAATGCCGTTCATCAAGTCCCAATATAGCGTTTTGGCGAAGTCCGCGTGCAGTTCAGTAGGGGAGGAGAGACTGTACCTCGGCGGGTCGCCTGCGTCCGGCGTATAGCTACGCCGATACTCCGGTAGCAAGTACTCGTATACCCCCCAGCGAATCTCGTTGAGACACTCGGCGATCGTGCTTGCATGATAGTTGAAGACATCTGTGTGGAATCTGTCGAAGAAGTCTTGAAGTGCAAGAACTGCTTCGTCGAGTGTTAGGGAGACATTGCTGGGTTTGAGCAACGAGCACAGTTCCTGAGCTAGCCTCGATTGCCTGAGCAGACTGTGCTTCGAGATATTGCCGCAGATTTTCAAGAACGTCTTGCGAGGGATGGCTAGGGATACATTTGCGCTGACGGACGGCAGCCACACGTCCACGATGGGTTCGCAATTTAGCCAGTTAACGAACGAATCCGTTGCCGTTCGCAGATTTGCGACAGAATTACCTTCATTGAAGGTGGGACGATCGCAGATGTTACTCAGCGCCTCGAGGTAGGAGATTTGTCGACCCAGTAGGTGCTTGTCACATGCGGAGAGTAGATCAACCAACAGAATGTTGAAGAAGCGCTGGTGGGTCGCCGTGTGAAACAAGATGTGTGCGTCCGGCGAGGTGCCGACCACTTGAAGAATCGAAAAATTGACCATCGAGTCAATAAGGTCAGTGACGGTGCTGAGGAAGATGACCTCTTCCTCGGTCTGAGAGAACCTAGTGCCCATAACTATTGATTATATGGTTTCTTCATAACACTTTAGGCCCCTTACTGGCAGCCCAAGACTCCGGTGTGCGGTGGTTCTTAGCTTCTGTACTGCCAACGATTTCACGCAGTGGCCGAAGGTGTGCTGAAGGTAGGTTATCCCTCGACTCGCCCTCGTCTGACATTGGCCGTCTGCCATACGGCATTTCAAAACCCCTCGCCGATTGAGGGGAGATGTTGAGTGACCACTCGGCTTCGCTCAGACTTACCCTTAGTGGTGCATGCGCCCTCTGTGCCTCTGTGCCCTCTGTGGCGAAATGTTTCTCTTTGCCTCCTTCCCTCTTCAGCCGCGCAGGGCCGCCAGCGCCTCAAAGAATCCCGGGAAGGAAACCTCTACGCAATCGGCGTTCTCGATGGTGGTGGGCCCTTCCGCCACCAGGCCCGCCACCGCCATCGCCATGGCGATGCGGTGGTCGCCGAAGCTATCCAGCGCCGCGCCGCGCAGCTTTTGCCCGCCGGGGACCTCGAGCCCGTCCGGATATTCGCGCACCAGTACGCCTAAGCGACGGAGATTCTCGGCCAGCGCCCCCACGCGGTCGCTTTCTTTCACGCGCAGCTCGGCGGCGTCGCGCAACCGAAAACCCTCTTCGGTTTGCGTTCCCAGCACGGCCAGCACCGGGAGCTCGTCAATCAGCTTCGCGACCCGCGCGCCTTCGATGCTCGCCCCGCGCAGGCGCGCCCCACCGCGCCCGATTCGGGCGCGCACGTGCAGGGTGCCGCGCAGCTCACCATTCGCTTCCTCGACGTCCAGAACCTTGACCGGCGCCCCTTGCTCGGCGAGATAGTCCAGAACCGCGGTCCGGGTCGGGTTCAGACCGACCTGCGGCAGCACCAGGTTGGTTTTCGGCAGCAAAATCCCCGCCACCAGAAAAAAGGCGGCGGCGCTCAGGTCGTTGGGAACGGAAAAAGCCCGCCCGCGCAGCCGCCCCTGCCCCCGGACGCTGATGCGCCGCCGCTCGCGGCTCACGCTGGCGCCGAATTGTTCCAGCGCAATCTCGGTGTGGTCGCGGGTGCGGACCGGTTCCTCCACCGACGTGGTCCCCCGAGCGTGCAGCCCCGCCAGCAGCACGGCGGTCTTGACCTGGGCGCTTGCCAGAGGGAGTTGATAATCAATGGCGGTAAGGGCGGCGCCGTAGATGCGCAGCGGAGGGCACTCGCCGTCGCGGGCCAGAAGCGTCGCCCCCATCAAGCGCAGCGGCTCGATCACGCGCCGCATGGGGCGGCGCTGGAGCGAGTCGTCGCCGGTCAAGACCGACTCGAAGGGATGCGCCGCCAGCACG
>CAYTXK010000012.1:12984-22898 GCA_964441645.1 uncultured Acidobacteriota bacterium | reverse complement strand
AGCGCAGCTTGTGGTTGCGCAGGGTGTCGAGCGCCATCCCCAGGTTCTCGCTGATTTCCCGCCGCCAATGCCACTGCGCTTTTTCCCAGAGAGTCATCGGCGCTCCCGGCTACTCCGCCCGCAAGGCCACTACCGGGTCATAGCGGGCGGCCTTGTTCGCCGGGTAGATGCCGAAGAAAAGTCCCACGGCCGAGGAAACGCTCACGGCCAGCACAATGGCCCCCAAGGGGGTGCGCATGGGGATGGGGGTGGTGGCGGCCACGAGCTGGGTGATGGCCAGGGCGGTGGCTACGCCCACCACGCCGCCCACGGTGGACATCACCGAGGCCTCCACCAGAAACTGCATCAGGATGTCCCGCCGCCGCGCCCCCAGCGACTTGCGGATGCCGATCTCCCGGGTGCGTTCGGTCACCGAGGCCAGCATGATGTTCATAATCACGATGCCGCCCACCAGCGGAAACACCGAGACGATGCCGATGGCCATCGAGGCCAGCCCACCAAAAATCTGATCCCAGAGGCCGGTCAGAGACTCGCTGTTGATGAGGCCGAAGTTGTCCTTGTCATTATAGGCAAGCTGGCGGCGGGCCCGCATCAGAGTGCGCGCCTGGTCCATGGCTTGCGCCATCACGGCCGGCGAGCTGCACTTGATGCCGATCCAGGGGCCGCTGTCGTCCGGCGGGCCGTCGCCCCAAATCTTCATGGCCGTGGTCAGGGGGACGTAAACGAAATCGTCCTGACTCTGACCGAAGACGGAGCCCACCTTTTCCCCCACGCCCACAATCTCAAAGGGCCGGCCGTCCAGGTAGACAATCTTGCCGACGGCGTCCACACTGGGAAAAAGCTTGTCGGTGATATCGGTGCCGACAAAGGCCACCTGGGCCTTCCGCTGATACTCGCCCTCGGTAATGTAGCGACCGAGGGCGACCTTTTCGGTGGAGATGACAGCCATGTTGGGGGTGACGCCGCGGATGCTGACGTCGTCCAGGCTCTCGTTGCCGGCGCGGGCCGTGGCTTCGGAGCGGCCCTGGGCGCCCACCTCCATGGCCAGCGTCATGCGCTCGCGCAGGTACTCGTAGTCCTCCATGGTTATCTTCAAGTTGCGCCGGCGGGCTTCGACCCAGTCCTTGGCGTTGGTGATGAGTCCGTAGCGGCTGACGTAGAAGACGTTGGTGCCGAAGTTGGCCACGCGCTCGGCCACATAAGTGTTGAGCCCTTCGACGATGGAGATGACGCCAATCAGGGTGGTGACGGCGATAATCACCCCCAGCAGCGTCAAGAAAGAGCGCAGCTTGTGGCCCCGCAACGCTTCGAGCGCAATCAGCACCGACTCGCGAAAGAGGAACCGCCTACGCATGGACACCCGCCTCCTCTAAGAATAACGTAAACCGGCTCTCGCGGGTTTCCTTCATCAGCTCCAAATCCAAACCCAGCCCGCTTTCACCACCAGCCAAACCGCCCACAGGGCCACCAACCATGTGCAGGCTTTCGACCACTTCATCCGGCGCGCCGCGGCCGCGAAGCCGGTGGCCAACAGCAACAGTACCCAGATATTGAAGAGGTCCACCGAAACCGCCGTGCTCGTCAGCCACTGCGGCCAGTCCGCCGGGAGTAGAGCACCGAGGTTCGACGCCACGGGATTCTGCAAATCAAAGTCCGCCGGGTCCTTCAAAAAGAGGAGAGCGAAGGCGACCACAGAACGGAGCAGATAGGGAAGCGCCGCATAGGAAGTGACAGCCAAGGCGGCAGCGAAGGGGATTTCGTTCCCCACCAAGACGTTGAACACGAACAGAAAAACCCCGGCGAGAATGAGCGCCAGGATGACCGGAAACAGGACGCTGCCGACGTAGCCGAAGATGGGAGCCAGCCGTGCCTGCTGCTCGATGATGCGCTCTTTTTGCTCGGCGGAGAGTTGCTGGGTCCGCGGGCTGGCTTCAATCTGCTCGCGCATGAACCGCTGCCAGCCCACCCGCTGGGTGTAGGCGAAGGTGAAGCCGACTCCCAGCAGCGCCAGCAGGAGCAGCGGCACCCACCAGCGCCCCCGGGCGACCACGTCGGGAAAAGTTGCCTTGGGGTCGAACAGCACTCCGGTTAGGCGGTCGGACTCGCCCAGCGGCGGCCCGACCGGTGCGCTAGGTTCCTCGGCGGGCACCGCGCTCGGCTCGGGACGCGTGCTCGGCTCGGGACGGGCGACCTCTTGCTGGCCGACAGAAATCTGGCAAACGCCGACGGCTTCGCCTCCCCACGAGTCTACGCTGTAGGCAATCCGGTCCCGGTTGGAATTAAAGGGAACGCCGTTTTCCTGGCTGAGGAGCAAGCACGTCGTCACCACGTAGGTGTCGGGTTCGCTCGGAAAGGGGCCGTCGACCTTTTGCCCGCCCAGCATTTTCACCTCGCCCCCCAATTTGCGGCGGTAGCCATCCAGAACCGCTCGCATCAGCTCTTGGGTGGGCGGCTGGCCCTTCCTCATTAAGTAGAGATACACCATGGGAGTGGTCTTCGCCGCGCCAGCTTAGCGCTGGCGCTCGTCGGATTCAATCACGCCGTCACGCAGGCGAATGGCCCGGGCGGCGTGGGCAGCGATGTCGTGCTCGTGGGTGACCAGAAGGATGGTGTTGCCCTGGGCCATCAGGCGATCGAACAAGTTCATGATTTCCGCCGAGGTTTGCGAGTCGAGGTTGCCGGTGGGCTCATCGGCCAGGATGAGCGAGGGGTTGTTGACCAGGGCGCGGGCAACGGCCACGCGCTGGCGCTCGCCGCCCGAGAGCTCGTTGGGGCGGTGGTTCATGCGGTTGGCCATATCGACGGAGGCCAGCGCCGCCGCGGCGCGCTCGCGCCGTTCCGCCGCCGGGGTGCCGTTGTAGATGAGCGGCAGCTCGACGTTGTGCAGGGCCGAGGCCCGCGGCAACAGATTGAAAGTCTGGAAGACGAAGCCGATTTCCTTGTTGCGGATGAAGGCCAGTTGGTCGTCGTCGAGCTCGCTGACCAACTGGTGATTGAGCCAGTACTGGCCCTGCGAGGGCGTATCGAGACACCCGAGCAAGTTCATCAGGGTGGACTTGCCCGAGCCCGAGGGCCCCATGATGGCCACGTATTCGTTGCGGGGGATTTCCAAGTCCACGCCGCGCAGGGCCTGGACGGCCACCGTCTCTCCCATGTCATAGGTCTTGGAGAGCTTCTCGGTCTTGATGAGGATGTTGTTGCCGGGAGCCATTGCTTACGGCTGCTCCTTCTTCATCTCCCCGGGCTTTTCGACGCGGACCGCGGCCAGATGGCGCAGCTCGCGCAGCACTTTGTAGCTGCCGGTGACGATTTCTTCGCCTTCTTTCAGCCCCTCGGTGACTTCGATGTCGGTGACACCGGTGATGCCGGTCTTCACCTCGCGGAACTGCGCCTTGCCCTCGCTGACCACGAAAACGCCCTGGAGCTCCTGCTTTTCCCGCTCCGAGGCCGGGGTGGCCACGGGAGCGGCCTCGGCGGTTTTCTCGCCGCGGGCAGTGCGCTCGGCGGCTTCAATGTCGCCGCGCCGCCGCACGGTCAGGGCCTGGATGGGGATGGCGAGCACGTTCTCACGGGTGGCGGTCGTAATCTTGGCGGTGGTGGACAGGCCCGGCCGGATGATCTCGGGCGGGTCCTGAATGGTGACCACCACTTTGAAGTCCTTGGCTTCCTGGGTGCCGGTCTGGAGCTCGGCAGTGCTGCGCCCGGTGGAGCGCACCAGCGCGGTGGTACCGATCTCGGTGATTGAGCCCTTGAAGGTGCGGTTGGGGAAAGCGTCAATGGTGACCTCGGCCGGCTGCCCCAGGCGCACGTTGACAATATCGGTCTCGTCCACTTTGACCTCGGCGGTCACCTCCGACATATCGGCCACCGTGAGCAGGAAGCTGCCCTGTGAGTTCTGGATGCCGGGGACGGTGTACTCGCCCACGTGCACGGGCAGGTTGGTAATGACGCCGTTGATGGGCGAGGTGTAGATAGTCTTTTGCAGTTGGTCGTTGACCCGGGTTAGCAAGGCGCGCGCCTGGAGACTGGAGTTGCGGGCGCGCTCGGCCTCGGCGGTGGCCTGGGCGATGCGGGCCTGGGAGAGCTCAACGGCGGCCTTGGCGCTTTCGAATTCGGCCTTGCGGGAATCGTACTCTTGCTGGGAGATAAGTCGGTCGGCGTAGAGGCCTTGAGCGCGCTCCCAGCTCAGGGCCACGCGGTTGAAGTCAGCGCGGCTGCGCTGCAATTCCGCCTGGGCGGTGCGCAGGCTGGCGTCGGCGGCCTCGATCGAAAACTCCGAGGACTTGACCATGGCGCGCTGGCCCTCAACGTCCGCCGCCGGCTGAATAGCTTCCAGCCGCAGCATCACCTGGCCGCGCTTGACGTGATCCCCCTCTTTTATCGCGATCTCCACGATTTTCCCGAAGGATTGCGAGTTGATGTTGACGTAGTTCCGTGGACGGATTTCCCCCGAGGCGGTGACCAGCTGGGTCAAGCTCTCCCGGTTCACCTTGCCCGCCTGCACGGCAATCACGCCGGCCTTGCGCCGCTGGATGACCACGCTGACCGCGATCACCACCGCCAGGACGGCCACCACCACCAGGGCAATTTTTCGCGAACGTTTAAGCGCCATAGACGAATTGCTCCCTCAGTCCTATACCTAAATACGAAAGCCGCGCCAAAAAGTTTGCACAAAATTTAGGTGGGATGACCGGGCGGGGCGTGCAGCCTTACCTCACCTACGTGCAGGGATAATCATAATCAAACCCCGTCAAACGCGCAACGGGGGCGGTCGCTAGCGGCGGCTGCGGAGCTTGGCCAGCAGGCGCAGGATTTCGAGATACAGCCAGATCAGCGTCACCATCAGGCCGAAGGCGGCGTACCACTCCATGTACTTGGGGGCGCCGCTGGCGACGCCGCTCTCGATGAAGTCAAAGTCCAGCACCAGGTTGAGCGCCGCCACCACCACTACGAACAGGCTGAAGAGAATGCCAATCACACCGCTCTGGTGGATGTAAGGAATCGCGATTCCGAAAAAGCCCAGGACAAAGCCCACCAAGTAAATGAGAAAGATGCTGCCGGTCGCCGCCACCACGCCCAGCTTGAAGTTTTCCGTGGCTTTGATGAGGCCGGAGCGGTAAGCCATCAACAATCCGAACAGCGTGCCGAAAGTCAGCGCCACCGCTTGAATTACGATGCCCGGGTACTGGGCTTCGAACATCGCCGAGATGCCGCCCAGCGCCAGCCCTTCGCAGACGGCGTAGAGCGGCGAGGTCACCGGCGCCCAGGTCTTGACGAATATCGTGACCAGCCCCAAAACCAAACCGCCCAACAGACCTCCGAGCATCCACGGAAGCACCGTGGCGGGACTGCCGGAATTCACAAACATCGTCCAGGTCCACCCGGCGGCGATGATCAGCAGCACCAGCAACAGGCCGGTGCGGTTGACCGTGCCGTCCAGCGTCATGACTTTCGTCGGGTCGCCAATTCCCTCCATCCCCTCGAAAGTTTTGGCGTTCAGGGCCGGATTGGCTGTCCTCATCATTCCTAGCCTCCCTCCGTTTGTTCCGGGAAGGATACTGCCGTTGGTTCGAAGCGTCAACAAGACCAGCCAGAGGACAGGAAATACGCCAGTGGGCTGCCTACAAGAAACTGGATTTTTCCCTATGCATTTTGGTATAGAATTGCCTCCAAACCACCGCCCTGGTTAAAGGAGGCGGGTAGCAATTGGCTGAGCAAGCGAGCAGTTGGCGCGAGTACAAGCTGCACACCACGGCTTTGCTGCTGGCGCTGGTGACGCTGGCAGCAGTCATCTTTGCCGGCTTCAACTTCGCCGAGCGCGCCCTCTACGTCCGCCCCACCGACGGCATTGACTGGGAAGAGAGCGAAGGCGAGGGCATTCAGGCCAGCATCGTCTGGCAGGACACGCCCGGCGACCGCGCCGGCATCCGGCCGGGCGACATCCTGCTGACCATCAATGGCAACCCCATCGAGCGTCCCATTGACGTCACCAAGCAGCTCTTCCGGGCCCAGCCGGGAACGCAACTGGTCTATGAACTGTTGCGCCGGGGCCACGCCCAGCCCATCCGCTCCATGGTGGTGGCCATCCCCCAGCCCGACCCCTTCTCGCTGCGGGGCTTCCTCGAGTTCGTGGGCCTGCTCTATCTGGGCATCGGGCTCTTCGTCCTGCTCAAGCGCTGGAACGCCCCGCACGCCGTCCACTTCTATCTGATTTGCCTCACCAGCTTCATCTTCTACAGCTTCAGTTACAGCGGCAAGTTCAACCTCTTCGACTGGACCGTCTACTGGGCGGACAGCGTGGCGCGGATCTTGCTGCCGGCCTTCTTCCTGCATTTCGCTCTGGCCTTCCCCGAGCCCAAGGCATGGTTTGCCCGGCGGCGGTGGCTTTTCGGCCTGGTGTATCTGCCGGCCACGGTCCTGGGGGTGGCGCACGTGCTGACGGTGGGGGCGCCGCTGCTGCCGCCCTCGCTCGAACTCTTCGGCGTCTTTGACCGCATCGAGCTGGCCCACCTGGCCGTGCTATTTCTGCTGGCGGCGGGCGTCTTCGAATACACCTACCGCACCAGCACCAACCCACTGCTGACGCAGCAGATGAAACTGGTCACGCGCGGCACCTGGCTCGCCATCCTGCCCTTCTCGGCCTTTTACGTCCTGCCCATCTTTCTCGACCCCGACTACGTCCCCAACGACTGGATAAAGCTCTCCACGCTGTCGCTGGTCTTTATCCCCCTGACTTTCGGCTACGCCATCATCCGCTACCGGTTGATGGACGTGGACATTATCTTCCGCCGCGGCGTGGCCTATACGCTGGCCACCGCCGCCATCGGCGCCATTTACTTCGGGCTGGCCATCGGGCTGGCCGAGGTGCTGCAAGTGCGCGGTGGCTTTGGCACCGGCGGGGTCATCATCGCCCTGATTATTGCCGCGGTGTTCTTCGAGCCCATCAAGGACTGGACCCAGGTGCAGCTCGAGCGCCTCTTCTACCGGGAGCGCTTCGACCTGCGGCGCACGCTCGAAGGCTTCGGCCGCGAGCTCTCCAGCGAAGTCCACCTCGACCGCCTGATGGAAAAAATCCTCGACCGGCTGGCGCGCACCCTGCCGGTGGAGCACATCGCTATCTTTCTCGAAGACGAGGACCAGCCTGGGCGCTACCGCCTGGCACGCGGCCAGGGGGTCGGCCGGCAGCGCGCCGGCGCCGTGCTCACGCTTACCGAGCCTATCGGCGCCGGTCACCTCTACGCCGAGCGCGGCGCGGCGGAGGCGCCCCTCGACGCCCCGAGCCAGCGAGTGCTCGAAGAGTGCGCCTTCCACACCCTGGTTCCTTGCCGTATCCAGCAGCGCACCATCGCTTTGCTCGCCCTCAGCAAGCCCGCCGGCGGGCTGCTGACCAGCGAAGACCTGGAGCTGCTCGAAACCCTCGCCGGCTACCTCGCCATCGCCCTCGAAAACGCGCGCCTCTACGCCCGCCTCGAACAAAAAGCCGAGCAAATCGCGCAACTGAAAGACTTCAGCGAAAGCATCCTCGAATCCACCAGCGTCGGCCTGGTGGCGGTGGACCCCGAGGGCCGCATCGAGTCCTGGAACAGCTCCATGGAGCGGATCACGGGGCAGCCGCGGGCGGAGGCTTTCGGCCGGGCGTTCGCCGAGGTGCTTCCCGCGGCGCTGGTGGAAGAGGTGGAAGCGCGCAAGCGGGACGCGCGCCCGAGCTCCCTCTACCGCTTTTACCTGACCCGCCCCGATGGACAGCGCCGCGTCACCAACATTGCGCTCGCCCCGCTGGTCAGCAAGCAGGGCCAACCCATCGGCCGCCTGCTCATCTTCGACGACGTCAGCGACCGCGTGCAGTTTGAAGACCAGCTCTTGCAGGCGGAGAAGTTGAGCTCGATCGGCCTGCTGGCCGCCGGCGTGGCCCACGAGGTCAATACCCCGCTGGCCGTCATCTCCAACTACGCCCAGATGCTGGCCAAGGAAACGCCGGCGAGCGACCCGCGGGCGAAACTGGTGGAAAAAATCGTCAAGCAGACTTTCCGCGCCTCGGAGATTATCTCCAACCTGCTGAACTTTTCCCGTACCGGCCCGGCGGAATTTTCCAGCGTGGACGTGAACCAAACTCTGACCGACACGCTGGCATTGGTCGAGCCCCATCTGCGCAGCACGCAGATCCTGGTGGAAACAACCCTGGGGGAAAACCTGCCCCCCATCCTGGGCGACACCGGAAAACTCCAGCAGGTGTTCCTGAACCTCTTCTTCAACGCCCGCGATGCCATGCCCAAAGGCGGGCGCCTCACGGTGCGCACCGCCCGCCAGAACTCCCGCCTGCAGGTGGAAATCGGCGACACCGGAGTCGGTATTCCCCCGGAAAATCTAGGGAAAGTGTACGACCCCTTCTTCACCACCAAGTCCACCGGGCGCGGCACCGGGCTGGGACTGGCAGTCACCTACGGCATCGTGCAGGAGCACAACGGCTCCATCCAGGTGAGCTCGCGGGCCGGCGAAGGCACGACTTTTCTGTTGGAATTCCCGGTGCCCGTACGGGCCGCCGAGGTGAGCTGACATGCCTGCGGAAAGACCCCATGTGTTGATTGTGGACGATGAAGCCGACGTGCGCGAGGCCCTGGAAGCCTTGCTGAGCTCGGCCGGCTTCGCCACCAGCTTTGCCGTGGACGCCGAGTCGGGCTTGAAAGCCATGAGCGAGCACGTCCATGACCTGGTGTTGCTCGACATCAAGCTGCCCGGCCGCAGCGGACTGGCGGTGTTGCAGGAATTCCGCCGCCTCAACCAGCAGCTCCCCATCATCGTGCTTACCGCGCTCAAGGACATTGACGTGGCCCGCGCCGCTTTCAAGAATGGCGCCCAGGACTACCTGCCCAAGCCGTGGGACGCCGACGAGTTGATCGCCCAGATTCACCGAGCGCTGGAGCGGCGCAAGCTGCTGGAGGAAAACACCCAACTGCGCCGCGCGCTTAAGGCGCGCTACCGCCTGGAGAACATCGTGGGCAAGAGCCAGTCGCTGGAGAAGATTTTTGACCTCATCGAGCAGGTCGCCCCCACGCGCGCCACGGTGCTCATCAGCGGTGAGAGCGGCACCGGCAAAGAGCTGGTGGCCCACACCATCCACAACCGCAGCGCGCGCACCGAGTTTTCCTTCGTGCCGGTGAACACCGGCTCCATGCCCGACGACCTGCTGGAATCCATCCTCTTCGGGCACGTCAAAGGAGCGTTCACCTCAGCTATCGCCTCGAAGAAGGGCTTGTTCGAGGTGGCCCACCAGGGGACGATTTTCTTCGATGAAATCGCCACCGTAGGGCCGCAAACCCAAGCCAAGCTGCTGCGCGTCATCCAGGAAGGCGAATTCATGCGGCTGGGCTCGAACGAGACCATCAGGGTGGACGTCCGCATCCTGGCCGCCACCAACGTGGACCTGAAGAAGCTGGTGGCCGAGGGGCGGTTCCGCGACGACCTCTACTACCGCCTGAACGTCATCGCGCTTTCCCTGCCGGCGCTACGAGAGCGGCGCGAGGACGTTCCGATGCTGGTCGAGCACTTCATCCAGAAGTATTGCAGCGAGAACAGTAAGCCACGGCGGCGCTTCACGCCCGAAGCTATGCAATTGCTAATGGACCATCGCTGGCCGGGCAACGTGCGCGAGCTCGAAAACGCCGTCGAACGCGCCATTGTGCTCTCCACCGGAGAGGAAATGGATGCGGCGCAGCTGCCGGATGAAATCGCCCGGCCGCATCTGCTGGGCGTGGCGCCCCACGAGCAGCGCGCGCTCTTCGACATCGTGGATGACTACGAGCGCCGCGTCATCCTCGACGCGCTGGAGCGCTCCGGCGGCTCACAGACCGACGCCGCCCGCCTGCTGCAGGTGCCGCTCTCCACGCTGAACCAGAAGATCAAGCGCCTCGGCATCT
>CAYTXK010000012.1:2093-12974 GCA_964441645.1 uncultured Acidobacteriota bacterium | reverse complement strand
CAGCCGCCGCGGGGCCGGCCGCGAGAACGAAGCCCGCGTCCCCAGCTAGTGCCGTTCCAACTTTTCGCTCACAAACCGACCCTAAGGCTTGTCACCTAGTTGAAGTTAGTTGGAACGGCACTAGCCGAAGGCATCCTCTGATCACGACTTCGAGAAAACACCTTACAAGCAAAGAGAAACCAGTTGCCCGGCGGAGCGCGCATCCAGCCGCCGCAGCCCCGCGGCGCGGGCAGCCGCCAGGGCTTCTTCAAACTCCTGGGAGGTGATGTGGCGGTTGATCTCGACATACTCTTGCTTTGACACCTTCCCCACCGGGTAGTACTGCGCCATGACGTTGACGTAAGTGTCGGGGCCGAGTTCTTCGGCCACCCAGCGCATGATGTCGCGCGTTCCCGCGATGTCCCCGGGCATCACCAGGTGGCGCACAATCAGCCCGCGCTGCGCCAGGCCATTCTCATCCAGCACCAGGTCGCCCACCTGCCGGTGCATGGCCTTGATGACGCGGCGGGCGGCCTCGGGGTAGTTGCGGGCTTTGGAGTAGTGCCGCGCCATCTCCGGGTCCCAGAACTTGAAGTCGGGCATGTAGATGTCCACCAGACCGTCCATCAACTCGATGGAGTGCAGCGAGTCGTAGGCGCTGGTGTTGTAGACCAGCGGCAGGCGCAGCCCGCCCTCGATGGCCAGCGGCAGGGCTTCGAGAATCTGCGCCACCACGTGCTCCGGGGTGACGAAGTTGATGTTGTGGCAACCCTCGGCTTGCAGGCGCAGCATCAGATTGGCCAATTCTTCGGGTCGCGTGACGCGCCCGCCGCCCTCCCAGCTGATGTCGTAGTTCTGGCAGAAGACGCACCGCAGGTTGCACCAGGAGAAGAAAATCGTGCCGGAGCCGTTCCAGCCGCGGAGGCAGTTCTCTTCCCCGAAGTGGGCGAAGGCGCTGCTGACCACGGCATAGCGGCCGGTCTTGCAGACGGCAAACTTGTCGGCCAGGCGGTTGACGTGGCAGTCGCGCGGGCAGAGCGTGCAGTCTTCGAGCGCCGCGAGCGCTTCTCCTACGCGCCGCTGGAGTTCCCCCGATTTGTGCGGCCGGAGATACGCTGGCTGGAACTGGCTGCGCTTGAGGCGAAACATCACCCGCCTCCAGAATCTTTCTTGGTCTTTACAGTAGGCCGCCGGCTGCCGCAAGTCAATCCGCGGCCAAAGAACTACGGGGGCGAGCTGCCGGGGGCCGGAGTGGTAAGGCCGTGGCCGATGGGGTAGGCCTTGAGCTCGCCCTCCGTTGAAACTGGCACGCTGACGGGTAGGTGGCCGGTGAAAGGAATCTCGCCAAAAACGGCGCGTACCATGGCGCGCTCGGCCTCGGGATAGTCTTCAAACGCCAGCGCGTAGGTGGGCAGCTCCGGGACGAAGGACAACAGATAGGGGCTGCCGAAAAGCGCAAACACGAGCGGCTTATCGAGCTTGGAAAGGTCGCGCAGCAGTTCGAGCTCCCACTGGCTCAAATCAATCGAGCCTTTGTAAGCGGCCACGCGGATGAACCCGCTCACCACGATGGCGTCCGAGGTACCCGCCAGCTTGCGCAGGACCTCGAACGCGTCCTTCGAGGTCATATCGTCGAGTTGCACATCAACCGTGTTGGGATGCCGCCGCAGCAGCTCGTCGCGGAAGGCGCGCCCGGGCATGCCCTCCACCCAGCCGCGGCGGGAGTCGAGAAGGTTGATGTACAGCAGGCGCTGATTGTCGGCGAGGCGCAGGGGCAGCGCGCTTTTGTCGTCGCGCACCAGCGTGAGGGCCCGCTCGATCATGGTGCGCGCCAGGCGTTGGTGCGGGAGCGCCCCCACCTCGGCCTCCAGCCGCGCCAGGTCCGCGAAGCGTTGCCGGTGCAGCCCCAGGCGCGCCTTGGCCTCGAGGATGCGCTTCACCGAAGTGTCCAGACGCTCCTTAGAAATCTCCCCCGACTCCACGGCCCGCTTCAGGGCGTTGGCCGTTTTCTCAATGTCCGCCGGAATCAGCAGGATGTCGTGGCCCGCCTTCACGGCGCGCACCGCAACGTCTTCCGGAGAAAAGTGCGCCGTCAGGCCTTGCATGGTGAGGGCGTCGGTGAAAACCAGTCCCTGGAAGCCCAGTTCGCCCCGCAGCAAGCCCGCGGTCATCGCCGCCGACAGGGTCGCCGGCAGCCCCGCCTCCGGCTCCAGTGCCGGCAGATAAATGTGCGCGGTCATCACGGCGCCGACTCCGGCTTCCACGGCGGCGCGGAAAGGCGGCAACTCCACCTGCTCCAGCCGTTCGCGGCCGGCTGAGATGACGGGCAGCTCGATGTGGGAATCCTGGCTGGTGTCGCCGTGGCCCGGGAAATGCTTGGCGGTGGCGAGCTGGCCGTTTTCTTGCGCGCCGCGAACGTAGGCGCGCACCAGGCGCCCCACTTGTGCCGGGTCTTCGCCGAAAGAACGGATGTTGATGATGGGGTTGCGGGGATTGTTGTTGACATCAGCGACCGGATAGAAGTTGACGCCGATGCCCATGGCGCGGCCTTCGAGCGCAGTGATTTTCCCCGCTTCGTAGGCCAGCTCTTCGCTGCCCGTGGCCCCCAGCGCCATGGCGCGGGGCAGGCGCGTCGCGCCGCGGAACTGATGGCCCGGGCCGCCTTCGAGGTCGGCGGTAACCAGCAGCGGCACCTTGGCCAGCTTCTGCATGCGGTTGAGCAGTAGAGCCAGGGCCGAAGGGTCGCCGCTGTACGCGTGATATCCGCCCACATGGTAGCGCGTGATGGCGCGCTCGATGTCCCGGAACTGGTCGCTTTCGGGGTTCATGAAGACGGCGGAGAGGTAGGGCACAATCAACTGCCCCACTTTTTCCTCGAGGGTCATCTCGGCCAGCGTCTTCTTGACCCAGGCGGCGTCGTCTTTCTCACGCGAACGGTCTTCGCCGCCCGTGCGTAGAAACCCCAGGAGAATCAAGCCGAAGGCGAGGCACGCCAGCGCAGGAGTGATTCTCACAGCCTCTCGAGCGGGCATCTTAGGCCGGCGGGGCGGCTAAATCAAGCCGCGATCAGGCTTCGAAGACCCAGCGGCCTCCGACCATAGTGCGTTCGACCGGAATGTTGACCAGCGTCGAGGCGTCTTCGCGCGTGGGGTCGCGCCCCAGCACCACCAGGTCAGCCAGCTTGCCCGGGGTGATGGAGCCTTTGAGATTTTCTTCGTAAGAAGCATAGGCGCCGTTCTGGGTGCCGACGCGCAGGGCTTCCTCCACCGTCACCCGCTGGCGCGGCCCCCAGACGTTGCCCTTCATGTCGGTGCGGGTGACCTGTGATTGCAGGGCCATCATGGGCTCGAAGGGCCCGGGCGGGTAGTCGGAGGTTTGGGTGACGGGGATGCCGGCGTCAAGGAAGCTGCGCACCGCGAACATCGAGTCCAACCGCTCGGCGCCGTACTCGCGCATCTTTTCGCCGTGGTAGTAGACGTAAGTGGAAAAGGGATTGGGAATGGCGCCCAGGGCGCGGATACGCTCGACCAGCCCCGGGTTGATCAGCGTGCAGTGCTCGAGCCGGAAGCGCGGGTCGCGCCGCGGCCGCTCTTTTTGCAGCCGCTCGTAGACGCGCAGGGTGATGTCAATGGCGACGTCGCCGTTGGCGTGCGTGCCGATCTGCCAGTCGTTCTCGTGGGCTTTGCGCGCCTGCTCGTAGAGCTCGGGCTCGGGCGTGACCAGGATGCCGTAGTCGTTCGGCCGGCCGATGTAAGGCTGCGAGAGCCGCGCCGTGCGCTCGGAGATGGAGCCGTCGCAGGCCAGCTTGACCCCGCCCACCCGCACCCACTCGTCGCCGAAGCCGGTGCGCAGCCCCGCGGCCAGCATCTCGTCGAGTCCGCCGTAGCCGATGAGGCAGTAGATGCGGGTCGCCAGCTCGCCCGCCGCGTAGGCGTCGTGGTAGCCGCGCAGGGCCTCGGGCGAGCCGTAGGCGTCGTGGGCGCTGGTCAGGCCGGTGCGCGCCATCATCTTCGAGATTAGCTTGACCCCTTCGCGGTAGTCATCGCGGGTGAAGCTTGACGGCATGACTTTCTCAAACGCTTCGCCCGCGCGCTCTTTCACCCAGCCGTTGAGCCGCCCCGCCGTGCCTGCTCCGAGCGAAGTCGAGGGGTCGCGGCCAAACTGCCCGCCCGCCGGGTCGGCCACGTCTTCCTTGACACCCGCCTTCGTGAAAGCCAGCGAGTTGACGAAGGCCGTGTGGCCGCCCCGGTGCTCGATGAAAACAGGATGGTGGGGCACGGCGGCGTCCAGGTCGTCCCGGGTGAGCGGCCGGCCCTCGCGCGTTTTGGTGTCGTCGTACTTGAAGCCGATGACCCACTCGCCTGCCGGGGTTTTGGCGGCGCGCTCGCGGATCGCGGTCTGGATGTCGGCAATCGAGCGCAGGTCGCAGTCCACCTGGCGGAGGTGGCGGATACCGGCGTAGGCAGGATGGGTGTGAGCGTCAATGAAGCCGGGCGTGACCGTCTTGCCTTCGAGGTCAATCTGTTTCGTGCGCGCCGTGGCCAGTGCGCGAATCTCGTCATTCGTTCCGACAGCGAAAAATCGGCTGTCCGCCACCGCTATCGCCTGGGCGCGCGGCTGGCGAGTGTCAATGGTGAAAATGTTAGCGTTGTAGAGGACGAGGTCGGGTTCGGTGCGCTCCCAGGGAAGGAGCGCCAGGGCGCCCAGCCCGAAGAGAAACTCGCGCCGCGATGGTTCGATCATGGTTGCCTCTCCTGCTTACTCGGATGGGCGGGCTTGCCCCGCCTGCCCGCCACAGGCGGGCCGGGCGCGGGCATCTTAGGCCGCGGCGGTCTCCGAGTCAATTCCGCGCGGCCGAGCCGCACTCGCTCCGAACAACCAAAGAACGCAGCGAGCCGGCATACGGAAAACAGGAATGCAGGTCGCTTAGTTCTTGCCGGGCGAGGCCAGGCGGCGAAGCTCCTCGAACCAGTCGAGCACGACATTCAACTGGCTGGGGCCGGCGGCTTGCTCGTCCAGCTTGATCATGAGGAACCGCTGGCCGTCCGGTGTGACATCATAGTTCGTGGTCCGCGCCGGACCCAAATCGTACGGCCCTTCGAACAGCAGCCGCGGCGTGCCCGCCTGGAAGCCGGCATGGGTCTGAACGGTAACAGCCATCAGTCTGTTTCCATTGCGGTAGAACAGCTCCCGGCCGTCGCGCGACCACGCCGGTTCGGTGCCCCCTCCGGTTGAAATCTGCCACTTGCCCCCGGGGCCCGGATAGGGTTGCACGTACACTTCTGACTGGCCGGACTCGTTCGACATATAGGCCACCCAGCGGCCATCAGGGGAGAAGCGCGCGTACCGCTCCTCAAAAGGCGTCTGAATAAAGGGCTTGGGTTTGCGCTCGCCCTCGAGCGGCAGGACCCAGACATCGGAGGCGGTCGAAGAACTCGACTCGCGATAGAGCACCAGCTTGCCGTCGGCCGACACGGAAGAAGCAAACTGCGGGCTAGCGGAGGTAGTAAGTCGCTCCTCAGGGGCGCTGCCATCGGCAGGCTTCCAGTACAGGTTGGGCACGCCACCCCGGTCAGAACTGAAGATGATGCGCTTGCCGTCCGGCGTCCAGAAAGGCACGAAGTTGCTGGCCTCGAAAGTGAGCCGGGTGAGAGTCTGGCGCGCTAACTCATAGACCCAGATGTCTGTGGCGGGGCCGCCAATCTCGACCGCCAGCTGCCGCCCGTCAGGGGACAGGCGCGGCCCCACAAACGCCCGCCGACCCTCCATCGCCGGCCGGGCCGCTCCTTTGCGATCCACCCAGAAGAGGGGATGCTCGACCGCCTGGGCGCTGCCGGGCAGATAAAGCAGCGAACCATTCGCGGAAAGGTCAAGGTGCACAGCCCCGGTGCTGGGATTCATCATCACTCCCTCCACTACGGGCGCCGGAGGGCCTGTTACTTCGAGCCGCTTCAAATCGAAGGGCACGGCCAGCAGCGAGCCGGCCCGCCCAAACACCAGGTGGCCGCTCGCGGCATAGTGCGCGTCGGTGCCACCGTCAAGTACCGTGCGCTGCTGGCCGCCCTCAATGGAGTACACCCCAATGTGGGCATCGTTGAAGCTAGCGAAGTTGGTCTCAAAGGTGAAAAGTATGGCCTTGCCCCCGGGCAACGCCTGCGGCCAGCGGTGCGAGCGCTCTCCTTTGCTGCCATCGGGCTTGGTCAGAACTTGAGGTGCGCCGCCCGCCGCCGGAACGCGCAAGAGGCCTGCCACAGGACTGGGCGTGAAGTAAATCATGTCATCCGCAGCCCAGGTCGCCCCACGGTTGGCGGCGCCATCGCAAAGCGTCATAGGCGCTCCCCCGCGGATCGAAACTTTCTTTAGCTTCCCGCCGGCGAAGAATCCCACCCATTCGCCGTCCGGCGAAAAGAAGGGCGAGCTGGCGCCTTCCGTGCCCGGCATGGGTGTGGCCTGGAACTGGTCGAGCGAGCGCAGGAAAAGCTGCGACGTCCCCTGCCGGCTGGCGACGTACACCAGCCGCCGCCCGTCCCGAGAGATAGCCAGCAGGCCCTGATCTCCTGGGAACAACATATCAGGAGCCGTTATCGGAACCGCCAGCCGCGTGGGCGGAGCCGCGACCGGTCGTGTGGCCCGCCAGAGGCCCCAGAGGGAAACCAGCGAGACAACCGCCAGCACGCCTGTTACGAGCCACGGTAGCCGCGACCCCACCGTCGGCGCGGGGGAAATCGCCGCGGCTTCAGGCGCCGCCGCACCCGACAGAACTTCCTCCAGCGCAATGCGCGCCTCACCGATGTCGCGCAAACGCTTCTGCGAATCCTTTTGCAGGCAGCGCCGCAGCAACTGGCGCACTCGCGCCGGCGTATTCGCCGGCAAGCTCGTCCAATCAGGTTCGGCGCGCACACCGCCGCCAGTGTGTCGGTGATGGTGTCGCCGGCGAAGACCTGTTTGCCCGCCAGCATCTCCAGCAGCACGCACCCGAAGGCCCAGATGTCGGCGCGCCGGTCGACGACGCGCCCGCGCGCCTGCTCCGGGCTCATGTAGGCCGCCGTGCCCAGCAGAACTCCCACCCGTGTGGCCGGCGAGGTTATCGTCGGCGTCTTGGAGATGTCTTCCTCGGCTGACTCGCTTTCAAAAGCCTTCGCGAGGCCAAAGTCCAGAACCTTGACACTGCCCTCCGGCGTAACCTTCACGTTGCCGGGCTTCAGGTCGCGGTGGATAATTCCCTTCTCGTGGGCCGCTTCCAGCGCCTCGGCAATCTGCCGGCAGACGGCCAGAGCCTCTTCGACGCCCAGCGGCCCCTTGCTCAGGCGCTCGGCTAGCGTCTCTCCTTCCACTAGCTCCAAAATCAAGCAGCGCACACCGTCGGCCTCCTCCAGGCCGTAAATGGCGGCAATGTGCGGATGGTTCAGCGAAGCCAGGAGTTGCGCTTCACGCTGGAAGCGGGCCAGGCGCTCGCGGTCGGCGGCAAAAGGCTCGGGCAGGACCTTGATGGCGACATCACGGCCGAGCTCGCTGTCGTGCGCGCGGTAGACTTCCCCCATGCCGCCCGCGCCCAGTCTTCCCACAACGGTGTAATGCCCAATGGTTTTGCCGATCATTGTCGAGGGGCCACTCTTGCGGGCATCTTAGGCCGGGCGCTGGGCGAAGTCAACGCGGCCGGCGCGGCCTTCGCTCTCCTCATGGTAAGCTCTCGAGCATGAAAACCCGTTTCATCGTCCTGTTGGTTCTCCTGCTTAGCGTCTCGGCGGGCGGAGCACAGAAGGAATCCCCCAGCGCAACGGGAACGACGGGGCAACTGTTCGTGGATGTGAGCGCCGCCGATTACGTCGAAGTGATTGACCTCTCTAGCCGCCAGGTGGTGGACAAGATCGTCGTCGGGCAACGCCCGCACGGCCTGGCGGTCGCCCGCGGCACCGTGGCCGGGCAGACGGGCGAGTTCCTTTACGTGACCGTCGAGGACACGGGCGAGCTCGTGGTTGTTGATGTTATAACGCATAAAATCGTCGCCCGCGTCGCCGTCGGCAAAGACCCGAACCAGTTGACCTTGACGCAGGACGGACGGTTCGCCTACGTCCCCTTGCGCGGCGAAGCCCGCGTGGCGGTGGTGGACCTAGCCGCCGCGGGCGGCCCGGCGGTCGTCGCGGGCTCTTCCATCGGCGAGTGGCCGCACAACGCCTACACCGGCGCCACCACCGGGCGCATCTACGTCACAAGCTTCCGCGGCAAGAAGATTCACGTCTTCGATCCCAAGAAGCACACGCTGCTGTTCGAGATGGAATTCCCCGGCGAGGTGCGGCCCGTGGCGTTGACGCGGGATGAAACCCGCGCCTACGTGGCGCTGTCGAATTTTCACGGCTTCGTGGTCGCCGATATTGCGCGGCGCAAAGTGGTGAAGCGGGTCAAGTTGCCGGCGCTGCCGGCGGGGACGCCCGAACCGTACCTCAAGACCTATGTCCATGGCCTGGTGCTTTCGCCCGACGAGCGCGAGCTCTGGGTGACGAGCTGCCCCGGAGCGGCGGTCTATGTTTACTCGGTGCCGGACTTGAAGCTCCAGGGCAAGATTGCGCTGGGAAAATTCCCGCATTGGTTTGCCTGGCAGCCGCCCGGCGCCGGCAGCGAGCACTGGCTGCTGTGGGTCAGCCAGATGGATTCGAACCAAGTGAGCCTGATTGACCCGCGGGCGCGGAAGCTCATCGCCACCATTCCTACTGGGCCGGCCCCGCGACGCATCGCCGTGGCGGCGCGCTAGCCGCTAGTAAATAGTTTCGCGGCCGTCTTTGCGAATGCGGCGCACGCGCGCCGCGTTAGCCAGCGAGTATTCCAGCAGCCAGAGGTCGCCGTCGGGCACCACCATCCCGCCGGTCGGCGACCAAAACCAAGGAGAACGCGCCGCCACCGTCACCTGCCCGGAAGGGCTGACCCGCTTCACCAGCCGCGCCGCGTAGACGGCGACGTAGACATTGCCCGGCGAGTCCGTCCACAGCCCCATGAGCACGTGGTGATCCTGCACAAAAAACTGCGTGACGGCGCGCTGGGAGAGATTGCGCGCCACGGTGGTCACCGCGCCGTCGGGAGCGATGCGCCGCAGGTCGGCCCCATCGATGAAAAAGAGCGTGCCGTCGGCTGTGGCGGTCATCCAGCGAATGTCGTGGTATACAGCCCCCGTGCCCCAATCCTGCGCCTGGCCATCGGGCGCGCGCTTGCGCACCACAACCCGCGAGCCGCTCTCCGCCCAGTACATGTTCCCGGCGGCATCGCGGACGAAGCTGTAGTCCGTGCGGAACCCTTCCCGGGCGGGAATGACCTCTTCGAGCGCGCCATCGGGACGCAGGCGCCAGACCCGGTGGCCCCACTTGTTGGTGGCTTCGCCTTCGTACCATAGGTGCTCGCCGTAGAGGTTGTCCTGGGCGTCGAGGTAGAGCTCGTGAGTGTGGGCGTTGGGCACCACGACGGATCTTTTCCCATCCGGCGCAATCTTCCAGACCTGCTTCAGGTCGGTGTAGTAGACGTTGCCGCGGCTGTCCATCACGATGCCCACGCCCGGATGGGCGAGCGCGGATGGAGCGGTCAAGAGGAAGGTCAGAAGAAAGAACAGGCGCCTCATGGAAAGGATTCATTCTAGCCTACCCCCCAAGCCGAATCGCTTCTTGTCTCCGCCCCAAGCGAAGCCGCTCTTCGAATTCCTCAGGGCGACCCCGCGAGCATCGAACGAGCGGTAGTGGGTCAGTTTCGATTTTCAGCCACTTGACGAGCGTCGAACGTTGGCTCAGTATTGGGCCATGCAAAGACGCTCAAGCAAAGGACGTGATTTCTCTGCAATTGCCCGCCGCGTCGTAGAAGAAGCAATCGGGGAGCATTTGGATGGGACCCCTCTCGAAGACCCCGATGCTGGAAAGAATCCGCACGCTGTCGCTCTGGGCCGCATGGGTGGAATGAAGGGAGGAAAGGCCAGAGCGAAGAAACTATCCCCCGCAAGGCGAAAAGCTATAGCCCAGAAAGCTGCCCGCAAGCGTTGGGGAAGAGATTAAATCTCGCCATCTTCTTCGTCCTGACCATTCTCTTCTTCAGATTCAGAGTCTTCCAAATAGCTCGTCGGTTCCGCCATTTCCTTGAGGTCTTCATTGAAGTTGAAGTCCAGAGGCTCGACCACTTCCCCGAAAATATTGTTTTCGTTGTACGAAAGAAAATCAAAATGCAGTTGTTGAACATCGTACAACGCAGCGCGTCTTCGCAGGGCGAACGAACCGCGGGACACGCGGTGGGGTTTGAAAAATCGGGAAGTAGCGGGAGAGCCTCTTGACGCCGCTCGGTGTCACTATTTCTTCGATAAGCGGGAGATTGGCTCGCACTTCTCTCCCCTGTGGATCAATTAGGTAGGTCTCCCTCAAAGAGCGTGCGAGCAATCGGCGCAACGCTTCTTTGGGATTGACGGGTAGCGGTTTCCATAAACCCTGATCCACCGCCCAATCTGCCACAAGATCGGGCCGCACGTCAGGGCCTTCATCGGGATGTGCGGCCCCATACTGATTTATCAAATACTGCATCTTCAGGCTTCCGCGTCTCAGGCGGCGTTCCATTTGTTCTGCCATTTCTTTCTCCCTAAATCACAGAAGGTGCGACTGTTTGATTCCAACCATCAGTCAATGCCGTGGATGTTATCGTGTCCCGAATTTTTACCAGCATTTTTCGCAGCGCGCTGTAGCCAATCTCATTTCGGTGTTGGAGTTGGCCGACCACGATTCCCGGATGAATTTTCATGCGGTGTGCGAATTGGATCACGCGCTCGCGCGGATAGAATGGGCCGACGCGTCCGATGAAAGAGTTAAGGTCTGCGCGCGGTATCAGGGAGTGGGCCGCTTGTTGATTCGCAATTTTCTCGGCCTCGTCTTCTACCAATCTGAC
>CAYTXK010000012.1:0-2083 GCA_964441645.1 uncultured Acidobacteriota bacterium | reverse complement strand
TCCCCTGCACGCCATCAAATAATTCTTTGTCAACCGAAGCATCGCCATTCTTGACATGGGCAAATTCATGCATCAGCGTGAACCAGAATCCATCAATACGGTCGTGACGAAGCGACATTGCGATGATAGGTTCTGTGTCTAGCCATTGGGTTGCGCCATCAATTCTCACACCGGGCAACGGTTCAATTACCACAAAACGAATCCCGTATTCTGAGAGCACTTTGGGGACATGGCGTGTTTCTTTGCGAAACGCAGCTAACTTCCGCAGTTTCCTTTCTGCTTGGTCAAGCCTGTCGGGGGAAAAGTGTACTGCCGGAGCAATGTTTCCTAGTTGCCTTGCTCTAAAACACCAGGCTTTTTCCGCCGCGTTCAAATCGGACATGCAAAATGCTCGCTTCGTGGCTAAGGGAAGTTGAATATCTTCCTCCAAAGGATTGCGACCAAAAAAATCCGTCAGTTCCTTTTCAAGTTCAACAGGATCAGATGTTGGACCAATCCAGCCACGGCGTTGCATGTCTCGGATCGGCGCCGCTGAATACAAACGCGACATCCGCTCAATCACGAAGACATCCGCCTGAGCCAAAGAGAGTCGGAACAGGCTATCCCACTTGATCCATTCCTCCGGCCTGTTTCCGAATGCGGCTGCCAACCGTGCGGCGGATTCAGGAGTGATCTTGCTCTTGCCCCGCAGAATGTAATAAATCGTTTGACGGCTAATGCCGGTGATAGAGGCAAGCTCTTCCGGCTTCCATCCACGCTCATCCATCATCTGCCGGAGAATCTCTCCTGGATGAATAGCACGCACGTCGAAAAGGTTTTGCGAATCAGCCATGAACAGAGTATATTGGCTTGGATTCCAGTTGTCAAGTCTTTTATAAAAACTGCTTGACAAGCCATTACCGCTCATGCATAATGGTCACATGAACAAGCTAAGCCCAGCGTCCAGAGCGCAAGTGATTCGATGCCTTGTGGAAGGCAATTCTATCCGCTCCACTGTCCGCGTGACGGGTGTGGCCAAGAACACAGTCGTCAAACTTCTGGCAGAAGTTGGGGCCGCCTGCACAAAGTACCAAGATGCCGCCTTTCGCAAGTTGCCTTGCAAGCGAATCCAATGCGACGAAATTTGGTCGTTCTGCTACGCGAAGGCCAAAAATGTCCCCACCGATAAGCAAGGACAATTCGGGTACGGGGACGTGTGGACATGGACGGCGCTCTGTGCAGATACAAAGGTAGTGCCCTGCTTGATGATTGGCGGTCGGGATAGCGGCACCGCACATGCCTTCATTGAAGACTTGGCAGGGCGGCTGGCGAGTCGCATCCAACTAACTACGGACGGCCATCGCGTGTACCTTGAAGCGGTCGAGGCTGCCTTTGGCTCTGAGATTGATTATGCGATGCTGGTAAAGATGTACGGCGAAGACCCGAAGGCCGACACCAAGTACAGTCCGTCTGAGTGCATCGGATGCCGTTCTGTAGCTATCTCTGGCAATCCCAAGCCCAAGTACATCTCTACCAGTTTTGTCGAGCGGCAGAACCTAACCATGCGCATGTCCATGCGGCGGTTCACGCGCTTAACGAATGCCTTCTCGAAGAAAGTGGAGAATCACCAGCACGCGATTGCATTGTATTTCATGTACTACAACTTCTGCCGCATCCATCAATCCCTTAGATGCTCCCCTGCGATGGCGGCGGGCGTATCCGAGCGGCTGTGGGAGATTGAGGACATTGTTCGCCTGTTGGATTCAAACTGACCCACTACCGAACGAGCCGCAGGGTTGACCCCGAGCGCCAACCGGTCTATCCTTGCAGCCCTTTTCACCCGATGAAAATTCTTCAGACGCTCAAAGACCGCGCCCGCGCGCACCCGCAGCACATCGTGCTGCCGGAAGGCCAGGACGCGCGCACCGTCGAAGCCGCGGCCAAAATCGCCCGCGAAGGCTTTGCCCGCGTCACCCTGCTCGGCCGCGGGCTGACGGCCCCGCCGGGCGTCACCGTGGTTGATCCCGCCGCCAGCGACAAGCTTCCCGGCTACGCCCGGCTCTTTTTCGAGCGCCGCCGCCACAAAGGCGTCACCGAAGAGGAA
>CAYTXK010000011.1:15346-24189 GCA_964441645.1 uncultured Acidobacteriota bacterium | reverse complement strand
CAGGGCGTCAGGAGCTTTCCCGTTCGGATCTTGGGAAACGAAGTTGAAGTCGAAATCGAATAGGAACTCCTTCCAGACAAGGGGCGGCCGTTTGCTTAGTAAAGCCTCTTCATGCGCTTCAAGGTATCTTCCAACGTAGCCTGCAGCTTTACCATGTCGCCATACTCGAAGGACATATCACCGGCGGCGACATCCAGAGCGATGCGCTGACACAGTTCGGTCACCCGCTTCAAGCGGAAGCGAGCCGTGACCTCGCGCAGGTTGGTTCCCTCCATGGTCAGAATTCCCCACACGGACATTCTGGTGTGGTCGAGGGTGGATTTCAGGTCTTCCAGGATTTCTTGCGAGATTGGAGTCCCTTGAAGCCGTTTTTCAGTTTCTTCCAGGGAGGCCTTGAGTCTTTGAATCTGAAGGACCAGATCTCCTGGTTCCATCGTCGTCTCCAGCCTGGCCAGCCCCCCCTCTGGCCTTTGGTATCCAACCCCTGGCGACAGGCGAGCCAGGAGTCACCTCTTCATAGTAGAGCTACTATCACACGTTCTCTTCTAGGATTCCGCTCCTCGCTGCCGGGTTGCCGCCGCCGACCCCCGAACTAGCCTTTTGCCACGCCTGAGGAACCATTGGGGACGGCCCCCAGGGGCTTCTCAGATAGTCGCAATTGGAGTTCCAAGTCGATCCAAACTGCCTGCTGGTGACGGGCTAACTCCGCCAGCGGAGCGTGACCGGGCCGGGGAGGGGGTGGACCATTGGCTGCCCGCTGCGCTTGGACTCGAGATGCGCCGCCTTCAATTGGAAATACCACTTGGCCTGCCGGTCAGCGTCGTCAATCAGCATCATCGCCGGGTTGTGGCGAAGGCCTTCGGCCTGCTTGATCATCGTCTCCTGGTCCTGGCGCAGAAAGCGCCGGCCAAAGAAACGGAAAAGCGGCGCCTCGAAAGGCAGCCAGGGAAAAAGGTTCCACGCCGCCACAAAATCAATCCGGCTGCGCTCAGCGGTGATGGGAGTGACGGTGGCGCGGCTCGAAAGCCAGCGGGCCCCGCAGCGCACCTGCTCGAAGCGCATGTTAGGCAGCACGAATTCAATGGTCGTGGTGACCTCTTCGCCAAAGATTCCCAGCAGCTTGTAGGGGGCGCTATTAGCCGAGGGCGCGTGGGCGCGCATGCGGAAGCCATTGGGGAGGGGCTCGAAAACTTTTTCTTTCTCCTGAATGCTGCGGCGGCTGCGCCACCACCACGACTGGTGGACGAATGGCCCGTGGGCCGGGTCCATCAGCCCGATGATGCCGTGGTCAACGTTGCAGGGCAGCTCGCAGGAAAGATGCGCGCTCCGGTAGCGGTCGCTGAACACCGGCAAGCGCGGCGCCGCCGGCACCGGCTCATCGCGCGCCGCCGGGTCGGGCAGGAAAACCCAGATGTGCCCGTCGTGCTCTTCGCAGGGATAACGCGCCGCGTAAATGCGCTCCATCTTGAGCTTGGAGTCGGCCATCAGCGAAGGGATGGCGCGGCACTGGCCGTTCTCCACCGCAAACTGCCAGCCGTGGTAGCAGCATTGGAGCGTCTCGCCGTCGAAATGGCCGAGGGACAGCGGCATGCCGCGATGGGGGCAGGTGTCGCGCAGAGCGAAAGTTCGGCCGTGGGCATCGCGCCCCATCACCAGCGGCACCCCGAGCAGCATCGCGGTCTGGAGCTTTTGCCCACGCACAGCCGTGCTGCGCGCCGCCGGGTACCAGAACCCCAGCAGCATCTCCGCGCCTGCTGTCTGCGCTGCAGGAAGCACTGGCTCGGTCATTACTGTCATTCTAACACGGGCAAGTTTACCGGCCGGTTCCTCGTACCGCGGCGGCAATAGAACTCAGAACGCGCAGGCCGGCTGCGAGAGTGCGACCCTCCTCTTCGCGGTCGGGGTTGTAGGCGGTGAGGGCGGCGGCGCGGATGTGGAACTGCGCGGCCAGCAGTCGAATCGCGTCCTCAGCTTCTTCGAGCGAAAGCCCGCCGGGGGCGCGGTAATCCACGCCGGGGGCGAGCGCCGGGTCGAGAACGTCAATGTCGAAGTGCAGATAGAGATCAGCGACCTGCTCCCGCAGTGACCGCAGCTTGGGCGCGAGAGCGGCGACCACGCCGCGGCTCTTGATGTCAGCCGCGGTGACCAGGCCGACGCCGGCTTTTTGAATATTGACGCGCTCGCCCGGGTCGAGGTCACGCGCGCCCACCAAAAGAATCTGCGGCCCCGGGACGGGCGGACTGTCAGTAATCTTGCTGCGTAGGTCGTGGTGGCCGAGACCCGCCGCAATCGCCAGCGGCATGCCGTCGAAGAAACCGCTGGGCGTGGTTTCGGGCGTGTTGAAATCGCCGTGGGCATCAAACCAGACCACGCCCACTCGCGAGTTCAATCCGGCGAGGATTCCCAGGCAGGCATTGCAGCCTCCGCTCAGCACGAGAGGGAAGGCGCCGGAGGCGAGCGCGCGCGAAACCTGTGCCGCCAGGAGGCGATTGCCCTCGGCCACGGCGGCCGGAATTTCCTCGGTGGCACTGGGGCGCTCGATGGACTCTGCCGCCACTTCGAAGCCCGCGCCTGCGAGCGCCGTTGTC
Organism: uncultured Acidobacteriota bacterium; assembly: GCA_964441645.1. Lineage (GTDB taxonomy): Bacteria > Acidobacteriota > Terriglobia > Acidiferrales > 2-02-FULL-67-57 > CAYTXK01. The sequence goes on along the minus strand of CAYTXK010000011.1, from coordinate 21,601 downwards.
AGCCCCGCCTCCCGATAGCGTCCAGGCCCGCGGCCGGCGCCGTAGCGCGGCTGGACAAAGCCGTAGTGGTACGGCACTTCGATCAGGGTCAACTTCATCGGTGGTTACTTGAGATAGCCATTCTCGCGGTACCAGCGGTAAGTTTTCTCCAGCGTGGTGCGCAACGGTGTCTGCGGGTAGCCGAGTTCCTGGATGGCGCGCGCCGAGGAGTAGTGGCGGCTGCGACGCGCCACACGAATCAGCTCGGGCGTAATGTCCGGCTCGCGCCGCGTCAGCCGCGAAGCTGCATCGGCGGCCCAGGCGGCCAGCGCCGCCGCCCAGTACGGCACGATTTGGACGCGCACTTTCCTGTTCATCACTTCCGCCACCGCCTGGAAAAGGTCGGGATACCGCCACTGCTCACCGCCCAGGATGTAGCGCCGCCCGCTCACGCCGCGGTCCATAGCAGCGATGTGCCCGGCGCAAACGTCGTCCACATCGCAGGTGGTGGTGGCGCCGTCGGGGAGACGGATGGTCCGGCCTTCCTCGACCATCTTGAACATGCGGCCGGCGTTCCAACTGACGTCGCGCGGGCCGAAAATCAGCGCCGGATTCACGACCACCACTTCGAGTCCCTGCGCGGTTGTTTTGAGGGCTTCCTGCTCGCCCTGAAATTTCGAAGCGGGGTAGCCGACATCGAACGGACCCCAATTCCAAGTCGTGTCCTCGTCTGACGGCACGCCGTCGTCGCGAAAACCGATGGCGGCGATGGAACTGGTGTGCACGAGGCGCCGCACGCCGTTGCGCACGGCGGCTTGGACCACGTTCCGCGGCCCCTCCACATTCACGCGGAAGAGCCACTCGCGCTTGGGACGCCAGTAGCTGACCAGGCCGGCGACGTGGTAGATGGCCTCGACGCCGCGGCTGGCGGCCAGGACGGACTCGAAGTCGGTGACGTCACCGTCGGCGATTTCGACCGGCAGGCCGGCGAGCAGCGTGGGGGCGGTGCGCTTGCGCTTGAGCGCCCGCACCGTGTCGCCGCGCGCCACCAGATGATGGACAAGATTCGCGCCCAGGAATCCCGTGGCTCCGGTCACCAATACTTTCATGGCCGAATCCTTGCTGCTCGCTAGCCCAGCGGGAACTTCATGCGGCCGCCGAAGCGCGCCGCCAGTTTGCGCATGGCTTCTTTCTCGCCACCCTGCATGGCTTTCATCAGCCGGCGCATCTCCGCGTACTGGCGCAGGAGTTGGTTGATCTCCTGCACGCTGGCGCCGCTGCCGCGGGCGATACGCCGGCGGCGCTTGCCGTCGAGGATGTCCGGGCGCTCGCGCTCGCGCGGGGTCATGGAGTTGATGATGGCTTCCAGGCGCGCCAGGCGCCGCTCGTCCACGGGCGCGTTGCGCACCTCGGCCGCGACGCCGGGAATCATGGAGAGCACTTCGTCGAGCGGGCCCATGCGCCGTATCTGATGCAACTGGTCGCGGAAGTCCTCCAGCGTGAAGTCGGCGCGGCGCAGCTTTTCTTCGAGCTGGGCGGCCTTCTTACGGTCAACGGTCTCCTCGGCTTTTTCGATGAGCGAGAGCACGTCGCCTAGGCCGAGCAGCCGCCCCACGATGCGATCCGGGGCAAAGGGCTCCAGGGCATCGTACTTCTCGCCCGTGCCGATGAACTTTATCGGCTGGCCGGTCACCCAGCGGATGGAGAGCGCCGCCCCGCCCCGGGCGTCGCCGTCCATTTTGGTGAGGATGACGCCGGTTAGGCCCAGGCGCTCGTGAAAGGTGCCGGCGCTACGCACGGCGTCCTGGCCGGTCATGGCGTCGGCGACGAAGAGGGTCTCGACCGGCGGGTAGGCTTTCTTCATGGCTTCGAGCTCGCCCATCAGTTCTTCGTCAATGTGCAACCGGCCCTGAGTGTCCACCAGGATGACGTCGTAGGCCGAAAGCTCGGCTTCGCGCCGCGCCGCCTTCACCAGCTCCAGCGGGTCAGAGGACGCCTTCTCCACGATGGGCAGCTCAACGGCGCGGGCAATCTGGGCCAGTTGCTCGCGGGCCGCCGGGCGGCGCACGTCAGTCGAAACCAGCAGCGGCCGGTGGCCGTGCCGGGCGAGCCAGCGGCCGAGCTTGCCGGTGGTGGTGGTCTTGCCCGAGCCTTGCAGGCCGGTAAGGAAGACGAGCGAAGGCGGCTTCTTCGCGAACTGCAAAGGGACAGCCTCGCGGCCCAGAAGTTCAATCAATTCGTCGCGGACGATTTTCAGCACCTGCTGGTCGGGGGAGAGAGAAAGCAGCACTTCGCGCCCGAGAGCTTTCTCGCGGATGTTCTGGGCCAACTGCTCGACCATCTGGTAGTGGACGTCGGCTTCGAGCAGCGCCACCCGCAGCTCGCCCAGGGCGCGGTTCAAATGCTCTTCCGAGAGTTTGCCCTCGCCGCGCAGGCTTTTGAAGGTTTGTTGAAACTTTTCCGTCAGCGCTTCAAACATCGTTGTTATCCCCGGTGGTTGTGGGCGAGGCGCTGGATGCCGCGGGCGCGTCCGGTGGCGGGGTCGAGGTCGAGGAGCACGCCGCAGAGGCGCACTTCGTTCTGGGCTACTTCCAGGCGCGTGGGCAATCCGGTGAGGAAGCGGCGCAGAACGCCTTCGGCGTCGTTGCCGATGACCGAGTCATAGGGGCCGGTCATGCCGACGTCGGAGATGTAGGCGGTTCCGCCGGGAAGGATTCTTTCATCGGCGGTGGGGACATGCGTGTGCGTGCCCAGCACGGCGCTCACCCGCCCGTCGAGGTAGCGGCCGAGCGCCTGCTTCTCGGAAGTGGTCTCGCAATGGACGTCGGCAATCACAACTTTCACGCTCTTGGGGATTTCCTCGAGCAGACGGTCGGCGGCGCGGAAGGGACAGTCAATCGCCGGCATGTAGACGCGGCCCTGGATGTTCAGCACCGCGTAGCGGGTGCCGGCGGCGGTCTCGCCGAGGTACAGCCCGCGGCCGGGCGTGCCGGCGGGATAGTTGGCGGGACGCAGCAGGCGCCCTCCGGCCGCGCCGCCCTCGAAGTAGGGGAGAATTTCCTTGCGGTCGAAGATGTGGTTGCCGCTTGTGAGGACGTCAACGCCGGCCGCCAGCAGCTCTTCCACCAGCGGCGGGGTGATGCCGTAGCCGGCGGCGGCGTTCTCGCAATTGGCGATGACCAGCTCGGCGCCGTGCTCCTCGGCCAGGCCGCGCGCTGACTCCGCCACGATCGCGCGGCCGGGGCTGCCGACAATGTCGCCAATAAAGAGAACTTTCATGGGAGCCTCGCGAGTCTAGCAGAGCGCTTTCAGGCTGGGTAGCCTGGCGGCCGCCCAAAAAAAGGAGAACTACGTCCACAGCCGCCGTGGAGCACTCGATACTCCTGAACCCGAAGGTCAGGTGGGTGTTCTACGCGCGCCTTCAGGCTTTCCCGCCGAAACGGGACATGCTCACCAGCGAGCGATCCGAACTCCCAATAGCTGAGTGTTGGCTCAGTTTATCTTTGTGCTCTCACCTGCGTCGCAGGCGTAGTTCCATGGAAATTCTAGTCGGCGCGCCCGGGGCCAGGTCAATAGAAAAATTGGCGAAGAGAAAAGCGGGAAATCTTGCCTGGCGGTTTGGCACAGCGATTGCTCTAGTCGCCCGGATCACGCAAGGCGGCGTCGAGAAGCCGGTGGCAGGCAGTCAGGCGGCCGGCGAAGTCCGCCGGCAAGCGGCTCGCTTCGCCGGCGGGTTTTTGCTGGAGCTGGTGGATTTCGTCGGCCAGATTGAGCGCCGCCAGCACCGCCAGCCGGCGCGTATCTACGGTTTCGGTCTGGTGGGCGAGGGCGCGCATACGCGCGCCGACGGTCGCAGCCAGACTTTCGATGTAAGCGGGGTCGAGGTCGGTGCGCAGGCTGTAGTCCTGCCCGTAAATTTCCACGCGAATGTCTTTGCTCATGGTTCGGCCTCGGTCAGGGAATCAATCTGAGACATAAGCTGCTCGATGCGGCTGCGCACCTGGCTGCGCTCCGCTTCGAACTCGGCCAGGTTGGCCTCCAGCTGTTCCAGCCGGGCGTGGCTTTCGGCCAGCGCCGCGCGCAGGCTCTCGGCCTCGGCGCGGGCGAGGTCGCGCTGCTGGCGAAGAGAGTTGAGCTCTTCCGCGGCGCGGCGCACTTTTTCCTCGAGAACTTCGAGTTCGCGCACCGCGTCGGGCGCGGCGTCGTTCATAAGTCTTTCCTCAGGCGCGCAGGGTGGCGCCCAGCCGGTTTTCGAGCTCGCCCACGATGCGCTCCGAGTGGCGGCGGATTTCCTCTTCGGTCAGCGTGTGTTCCGCGCTTTGAAAAACTGCACGCACCAGCAAGCTGTAGTGCCCGGCGGGAACCGAGCCGCCGCGGAAACGGTCCACCGCAGCTACCGAGAGCAGCTCCGGAATCCGCAGGCTTTCAATAGCCGCACGCACCGCTCCGAAGGCGACGTCCTGCTTCAAGACCAGCGAAAAGTCGCGCGCTACCGCCGGGAAGCGCGACAGTGGCTGGTAGCGGGGCGGGCGCTGGCCGGCGGCGTAGAGGGCGTCCAGGTCGAGCTCGGCCACGTAGGCCGGCTGGCGCAGCTTGAATTGCGCCGCCACGTCGGGATGGAGCTGCCCGACCACGCCGATGGATTGCTGACCCACCGCCACGGCTGCCCGCTCCGCCGGATGCAGATAGACGGCGTCTGACGGCCGGAATTCCACCGCGCTCAGCTTGAAGAGCTCGACCACTGACTCCACCGCTCCTTTGAGGGCGAAGAAATCGAAGACTTGTTCGGCTTCCTGGACACTTTTTCCCCGCAGCAGGCCCGTGCCGGCAAGAGTCAGCACGCGCCGCTCGCGCCATTGCGCGTCGCGCACGGCGTAGGCCTTGCCGATTTCGTACAAGCGCAGGTGGCGCTGGCCTCGGTTGACATTCCACACCAGCGTTTTCACCTGACTCGCCACGCCCGTCGGTCGCAGGACGGAAAGTTCTTCCGACAGCGGATTGTGGATGCGGGGCAGAGTTTCGCCGGACGCTAGAAAAATCTCCGCCTCAGCGGGATTAAGGAGAGCAAAGCTGACGGTTTCGTCGTAACCCTGCGCTTCAAGAGTCCCGCGTAGGACCGATTCGGCGGCTGCGTGCGGCAAAGGCACGACTGGCTGGCGCGCCGCCGGCAGGCGCGAGGGAAACTTGGCGTAGCCGTGCTGCCGCGCCAGCTCCTCGATGAGGTCGACTTCGCGAGTGACGTCGCGCCGCCAGGAAGGCGCCACCACCTGCCAGGAATCTTCACCCGCGCGCGTCCCTTTGAAGCTGAGGGCCGTCAAGATGCGCTCGACCACTGCGCCCGGAAGCGCCTCGCCGAGAACGCGCTCGATTTCGCTCTGGCGCAGCTGAATCACTGGCGCTTCCCACGGCCAGGGATAGGCGTCGAGCGCCCCGGCGAGCAGCTCGCCTCCCGCCAGTTGGAGAAACAATTCGGCGCAGCGCCGCGCGGCGCGCAGCGGCGCTTCGAGGTCCATGCCGCGCTCGAAGCGGTAACTGGCCTCGGTGCGCACTCCGAATTCTTTGGCGGTGCGGCGGATGTTCAAAGGCTCGAACCACGCCGACTCCAGCAGGACGTTTTTGGTGCGCAGGCTGATTTCAGTTTCGGCTCCGCCCATTACGCCGGCCAGCGCCACCGGGCGACGGGCGTCGGCGATGACCAGGTGGGTCGGTTTCAAGTTGCGCGCGGAGCCGTCGAGCGTAACCAGGCGTTCGCCCGGCTTGGCGGTGCGGACGATGATGCGCTTTCCCTCCAAAGTGTCGAGGTCGAAGGCGTGCGTGGGATGGCCGAGTTCAAGCAAGACGTAGTTCGTGACGTCAACGACGTTGTTGATGGAGGCGAGGCCGCAGGCTTCGAGCCGCTTCGCGAGCCAGGGCGGCGAGGGAGCCACTTTGAGGTTGCGGAGGACCAGGCCGACGTAGCGGTGGCAGAGCTCCGGGGTGGCGATCTCCACCTGGGCCACAATGCTGGCCGGCTCAGTGGCTTCGGTGGGCGCGGGGTTGAGTGCTTTGAGCGGTCTGGCGTAGAGGGCGGCCACTTCGCGAGCCACGCCGTAGTGGCTGAGCAGGTCGGGGCGGTTGGTAGTGATCTCGAGATCGAGCAGCGTCCCGCTGCCGTTCTCCGCTTCACCGATGCTGTCAACCGCAACGCCGGCCTGGGTCAGGTCGCGCAGGAGCTGTGGCAGTGGGACATCTATGTCCACGAACTCTTTGAGCCACTGGAGAAGAATCTTCATCTGG